>JAAUUR010000058.1 GCA_012031045.1 Leptolyngbyaceae cyanobacterium SM2_5_2 | reverse complement strand
GCTATGCCATTTCTCCCATGCAGGCATCGACGACATGGCCGATAACACCTGCCACTTCGGCATTAACAACATGTTTGCCGACAACGGCCTAGATGATGGTTACGAAACTCGCCTCTACTTCCCTGCCGATGCCAACCAGATGAAAGCGGTGGTGAAGGCAGTTTTCCCCAATCCTGGAATGCGGTTCATTTTCTCGACTCGATCAAAGGTACCCATGATCCTTAGCGCTGAGGGCCATGAACTGTTTGGTGGCGACTACACCTTTACCCCAGGCAAAGACGAAGTGGTGCGCGAGGGCAGCGTTGGCTACATCGTCGCCTTTGGGGATTCGGTTTACCGCGCCCTGGATGCGGTAGAACGCCTGAAGCAAGAGGGTATTGATGTTGGTTTGGTCAACAAAGCCACCCTCAATGTAGTGGATGAGGAAACGATGGCTAAGATCGGCAAAGCCCCCTTTGTGCTGGTAACCGAAGCCTTTAACCGTCGCACGGGTCTGGGCAGTCGCTTTGGCTCCTGGCTGCTTGAGCGGGGCTACACACCCAAGTTTGCCTACCTGGGCACCCACGAAGAAGGCTGTGGCGGTCTCTGGGAGCAGTTCCCTCACCAGGGCATTGATCCGGTGGGCATCATGGCTAAAGTGAAGGAACTGGTCGGCTAATCACGGTTCCCGGCCTGGTTTTCTGGAACCCCAGTGCTCTTTGAGGTGCTGGGGTTTTTGTAGGTTTAGGGCTACAGAGCTACGCAAATGGGGGAGACTCGCTACAGTAGTTGTAGGGCAAATTCCCAGACCATAGGATGCTTGGGCTGATGGTTACAACCAACCCTAAAACAAACCAATTGCTTGGGTTTGAGGACTACCTGACCCACCATGATGGGACAGACTATCCTAACGAACTCGTAGAGGGAACTCTGGCAGCCATGTTGCCCCCCCACCTGGATGCACATGCTAATCGCTAAGTTTTTGGTGCAGGTGCTTGACCAAGCCATCCAGGAGAGTGGGCATGACGATATCTGGACGACGCTGGCTGTGCCAGGGCAGCGTACCGGAGAAGCAACCTCTCGCTTACCGGATGTGGCTGTGGTTCCCTTCGACACAATTGATGACGTGCTGACCTCGGCGGTGCTGACCACCCCAGATCCCCTGGTCATTGAAATCGTCAGCCAAAACTGGCAAGACGACTATCTAATTAAATTGGCTGAGTACGAAACCCTGGGTATTCCTGAATATTGGATTGTGGATCATCAGGGATTAGGAGGCACCCGCTACATCGGCAACCCCAAGCAGCCGACGCTTTCAGTCTACACCCTGGTCAACGGTGAGTATCAGGTGAGCTTAATCAGAGTAGGAGAACTGATCAAGTCTCCTACGTTTCCAAGTTTGGTGCTCGACGCTACTACCCTCTTCTGGGCTGGAAATCCCAAATACCTGCGCCATCGTCGCCAAGCCAAGCAACAGCCGTGAGAGTTAGCCCTTTGTGGCCAACTAAGCGTCTCTTTAGTTAACCTTTGCAACAAGCATGGATTGTTCTGGGGGAGATTCGCTTCAATGAATCCGCCGCCACATCTCTAATTTGCAAAGGTTAATCGCTAAGTTGGCCAAACTTGAGAAATTCAGTGTGCCGAAAATTTGCCAGTGCAGTAAGCTTAACGGCAGATATTGGGCAATTGGCCCTTGATTGTCGCTTTTGGCCTGAGATAATTCAGCGGTGAGGAGTAAGCAGATGAACAGCGTAGGGCGTTGGATGGGTCATGCAGCAATTGCTTCGTTGCTGGCGGTAACGGCAACGGCGGCTGGCGCAATGCTTAATCCTGAGGCGGCTCAAGCCCAGGTAGCCTATGGCAGCTACGTCGGGGTTGGGGGAGGGTTGGGTTTGTCTAACGAGGCCGAAACTGGCCAGGGCAGCGGTGTACAGGGTGTTATTGCCGGCCGCTATCGGTTCCTGACTGCGCCCGTTTCAGTGCGGGGCCAAGCCTTTGTCTTTGGTGGCGACTTCGCCTTTGTGCCCACGGTTTCCTACGACTTCCCCCTCAGCTGGAATGCCGATGCCTACGTTGGGGCTGGAGTGTCCTTCCCCAGCGGCAGCGACGATCCTACGATTGTGGGTAACAAGACGGCCTTTGTCTTACAACCTGGTATTGACTACATGTTCCCCAATAGCAACCTGGTGGCCTTTGGCAACGCCATTTTTGCCTTTAATGCTTACCGCAATGGCGGCAACATGGCCATCTCGGTTCAGGGTGGTGTGGGTATCCAGTTTTAGGAAGAACGCAGTAGACTAATTCATAGATCCTACTTTTACCCTTATAGGATGAGAGTCTTGCTGTGCCTTCTCAAATCATCGGCATTCTGGCGCTAATTATCATCGGCTATACCATCAGCTCAGTGCGTATCATCAACGAGGGTGATCAAGCTCTGGTAGAGCGTTTGGGGCGCTTTCGGCGTAAGCTTAAACCCGGCTTGAATTTTGTTGTCCCTGCTCTTGATCGCATTAGTTTAATGGCCAGTATTCGAGAAAAGATTCTTGATGTGGCTAAGCAGAACGCTATCACTCAGGACAATGTCCCTCTTGAGGTAGACGCTGTTGTTTACTGGCGCATTATGGATTTGGAGCGTACTTACTACGCTATCGAGAATGTTGAGCAAGCGATTCAAGAACTCGTCATTACTACTCTTCGTTCTGAAATCGGCAAGATGAAGTTCGAGGAGACCTTTTCCTCCCGGGATGAGTTGAACCGAGCCTTGTTGTCTCAGCTAGACGAAGCTACGGATCCCTGGGGTGTAAAGGTAACAAGGGTAGAAGTTCAAGAGATTGTGCCTCCTGAAGAAGTCAGAAAATCTATGCAAAAGCAGCAGGCGGCTGAATTAGAAAAGCGAGCCACTATTCTGCAGGCAGAAGGGGAACAGGAAGCTGTTATTAAGCGCACCCAAGCTACGGTGCGGTCTGTTGAGATGCTGTCTCAGGTACTCCAGCAGCAAAAGGATGCCGCTAGTATTCTTCAGTTCTTGATTGCTAAGGACTATGTGGAAGCTAACCAAAAATTAGGGGAAAGCCAAAACTCGAAAGTTTTATTTATGGATCCTAAGTTTTTAACGGAAGGGCTAATTGATTTAATGAACAGTGACACTACGACGCCTGAAAATAATGGCCAAGGTAATAATGATGACGACTTCCCCAGTCGCCGGAGACGGTCATCCTAGATTTGGTGTGGAATATGATCTAGAAGGCTTCCCATAACCGTTGATTTCAGTAAGGGTCGCTTCCTATGGTCGTAAAGCTTGCTGCTGTTGTTCCCTTTGGGCGGTCTTTTGATGAGTATTGCCAGATGTTTTCCCTTACTAGGGGCGACTTGGCTCTCAATATTCTTGGTGTAGGCGATGGCCCAGCCAGCTTCAATGCTGAGCTAACCGCTCAAGGGGGCCGAGTTACTTCACTGGATCCCATCTACAACTTTGATGCCTCTGAAATTCGGCAGCGCTTCGATGCTGTGGTAAACAACATCATCGACCAGATAGAACTAACCCCTGGTGATTGGGTCTGGTCGTACCATAAATCGCCAGCCGACCTGCGTACTAACCGTCTTAAGGTTATTCAAAGGTTTACTGAAGACTACCGACTCAACCACCACAGCGGGCGATACGTTACGGGAAAACTGCCCGCCTTGAATTTTGGGGATGGCGAATTTGATCTGGCGCTGTGTTCTCATCTCCTTTTTCTGTACTCCGCTCAGCTTTCCTACGAGTTTCACCAGCGCTCTGTTCTGGAGATGCTGAGGGTAGCCAGAGAGGTGCGGATTTTTCCCTTGCTGACGCTGATGCTGGAACGATCGCCCCACCTGGAACCCATTCAAGCTGAGCTAACAGAGCAGGGCTTTACCGTTCAGATCACTCAAGTTCAGTACGAGTTGCAAAAGGGCGGCAATGAAATGCTAGTCATCACGCACCCGGCAAACTGAGCATTACTATAGGAATCTAGGCAATTCTTTTGAGTGGGCGATGACGGCTACCTCTATTCCTGAACTTTCCTCACCCGAAATGGCTTCGGCACCCGTTGAGGCGTGCCTATTGGGCCAGCCCCTCAGTGCGCTGACCGAGTGGGTTGTGGCCCATGGGCAACCCGCCTATCGGGGCAAGCAGTTGCATGGCTGGCTATATCAGCAGGGGGCGAGATCGTTGCAAGATATTACCGTCTTCCCCAAAGCCTGGCGGCAGCAGATGGCTGGGGTCACCATTGGCCGCTCAACCCTGTATCATCGCACCGTTGCTAGCGATGGCACCGTCAAGTATCTCCTCCAGCTAGCGGATGGCCAGATTATTGAAGCCGTAGGCATGCCCACGGCTAAGCGGCTGACGGTGTGTGTGTCATCCCAGGTGGGTTGTCCGATGGCCTGCGACTTCTGCGCCACGGGTAAGGGTGGCTTTATCCGCAATCTGCACACCCACGAAATTGTTGACCAAGTCCTGACAGTGCAGGACGACTTTGGCCAGCGGGTCAGCCATATTGTGTTTATGGGTATGGGCGAACCCTTGCTCAATACTGACAATGTAGTGGCGGCCATTCGCTGTTTGAACCAGGATGTAGGAATCAGCCAGCGCTCCATGACGCTCTCCACCGTAGGTATTGCTGAGCGCATTCGCAAGTTAGCCGAGGCTCAGCTTCAGGTCACCCTGGCGGTTAGCCTGCATGCCTCCAACCAGACCCAGCGGCTTCAGCTCATCCCCAGTGCCAAAGCCTATCCTCTGGAAGCGCTGCTAGAAGAGTGCCGCGACTATGTTAAGCTCACTGGGCGGCGCGTCACCTTTGAGTATATTCTCCTCGCCGGGCTAAACGATCAACCCGAAAACGCCATTGAACTGGCCCACCACCTGCGCGGCTTTCAGAGCCACGTCAACCTTATTCCCTACAACCCTATTGACGAAGCCGACTACCAGCGCCCCAGCGAAGCTAGCATTCGCGACTTTGTGAATCAGCTCGAAGGCCGCCACATTGCGGTTAGCGTCCGCTACTCCAGGGGATTGGAAGAAAATGCGGCCTGCGGGCAGTTGCGAGCATCGAAGGTAATGGTAACACCTGCCACGTAACCGTCAGCTTCAAGCCGTTGTCTACCAGACATTGGGCTGAAACTTGGCATCACTGAACATGACTACCTTGTCGCCTTACCTCAATTGCCAAGACGTGTCCTCATCTTTGAGCTTATCGCCTTGTCGGGGTACTCGCCCTCTGCTCTTTTGCCTGAATAATCCTGCGTCCCTGGAGGCTTTCTCATTAAACCTCGCCTATTGCGATGACCAATTGCGCCTACTCATAGTTTTACTAGCGCCATCTATCAGGACTGTGGAAATTATAAACTTAGCCAGTCTTGAGCTAAGAAGTCTTGAGTTTTAGTATTTTAAGACACACTTTTTATGTTTAAAATGAGTTCCCGTTACTGGAATAGAATAGGGGCTATTTTGTTCCTCAGATAGCGACACCTTGTTGTGAGCTAACAGACTCATAAATCTAAATCAAACATCAGTCATACCCCTCCCAGAATGCAGAAATAGTTACCTATCATGGGCAAAGAATTTGGGTACGCATCTGTTGCTCGTTTACTAAGCAATCGATTTAGATATTGGAGATACAGATGACTAAGTTGCTCGAAAAAGCAGGCCTTGTAGCCGGTTCTACCGTGGCTGCTTTTGCCGTTTCGGCAGTTGCTTTGGCGGACAGCGCCCTGGCGATTACCTTCTATCCGCTGGAGCTAAGTGGTTTAAGCAATCTGCAAACTGCGGGTGTAGCGCCAGGTACTCAGTTGCAAGGGCCAACTCAGTACTTTGGTGAACGGTGGAATTATGGCGCTCAAGCCTTTACCAAGCGCTCTATGGGTACCTTCACCATAACTCTGGTTGACCAACTGAATGCTAACTTAGCTCGCCCAGCCGGTAATGCGGCAGGGGATTTGGTGTTAGGGGTTAAAAAGACACCTGAGGGCGGTTCTATTACGCTCAAATTTGACTTTACCCCCAATAACGGCAAATCCAGCCTGTTTCCTGGCCTCAAAATTAGCCAACTGACTGGTGTTGATGGAGGCGTTGGGCCAACTACACTCAACCCCTTTGCTGATCCTACCGACGACTTCTCTGACGTCACCCTTGATGGGTCTAGCTGGACTAAGGTTGCAACCAGCCCTTTATTTAATGGCGGTGCCGTTAATGACGTCTTGAGCTGGTCCTACAACACCACACCCACCACAACCGGCAGTGCGGATATTCCATTCACCTTCGTTTCCGATGGAACGACCAAGTCTCTGCTGGTTACCTACAAGTCCAACGGCACTTTCTTAAACAATGGTGGATTCAATATCAGCACTGCCTATGTACCAACCCCAGCGCTGCTGCCTGGTCTACTTGGCCTAGGCGTGGCCGCTCTGCGTAAGCGTAATGAAGACGATGAGATCGAACAAGAGTCATGATTTGATCGAGTTTGGCTCTCCTAGCTTTGCGCCGATCAAGCAACTTTATATCGACCTGTGATGGGATTGCAGCCCTTAACGCGTGATATTTTGTAGGCTTTTATACATTTTGGTTGCGGTACCAGAAGAGCCTCTTGTCGCATCTTCCATGAGTAAGCTCCCTCGCCTTTGGGCGTTGGGAGCTTTTTTGTTTTTGTGTAAAACTCCCATGAACATCTCTGGGCTTATCTTCCAGAAACTCAGTTGCCTCGCCTAGTATGGTTACAGAATCTGGGTCTGCATCTGTCTCTCGTTTACCAAGCAATCGATTTTTGATATTGGAGATACAGATGACTAAGTTGTTTAAAAAAGCAGGCCTTGTAGCGGGTTCTACAGTGGCAGCTTTTGCTGTTTCGGCAGTTGCCATGGCAGATAGCGCCCTGGCGTTTACCTTTTACCCCCTTGATCTGACCAGTCTATCTGGTATTGGTAGCCCCGCTGCTGGTGCCGGTACTGTTCTACAAGGCCCCACCAACTACTTTGGTGATCGGTTCAACGACGGTACCAAGAACAAACTGGGTACGTTTACCGTAAGCCTGGTTAGCCAAACCAATGCTGCGGCAAATCGTCCAGTGGGCAACAACGAGGGAGATTTGGTTCTGGGCACGAATAGAGGCGGTGGTGCTCTAACCATCCGCATCGACTTTTCGCCTTTGAATGGCTTTGCCAAGTTCCTGCCGGGCTTAAAAGTTACCCAAGTGGGTAACGGCGGCCCTGTTGGGCCTGCGTCTCCGTTCAACCCTTTGCCGATCCTACCGATGACTTTGCTCAGCTCACCCTGGATGGCTCTAACTGGACTGAGGTGGCAACCGACGCGCGCTTTAATGGTGGTGCCGTTGATAATGTCTTGAGCTGGACCTATGACACATTGCCTACGGCTACCCCTAGCTCTGAAATTCCCTTTGAATTTATTTCAGATGGTACTACCAAGTCTCTGCTGATTACCTATGCATCAGAAGGAGAATTTCTTAACAACGGTGCCTTCAACGTCAGCACCGCCTATGTGCCTACCCCAGCCCTGCTACCTGGTCTGATTGGCCTGGGTGTTGCCGCTCTGCGTAAGCGCAACGAAGAAGAGGCTGATCAGGCTTAGGGTCTGACTGAGCTTAATCTTTGATTAATTCTGGTCCTCCGGCAGGAAACTGCTGGGGGCTTTTTTTAGGGAAATATCAACCGTAAGGTATGCATAGAGTATGGCTGGTCAGCTCGCGGGGGCTTAGGTAATTGATATCAACAGCTCGCCAGGTAGGTCTTGGCATTGCCAATGGGAGTTGCCGCTTTAGGGGTTTTCCTCCCCGGCACAGACCGACTTCTGGTAGCCTATTACCAACCAGTGTAACCAGGCCTATGACCCAAGATTTAAAGCTAGAGCTGGCAGATATGGTTGGCCCAGCCGAGTGGCGCTGGCTGAGTCCCCATGCTGAGCGGGGGGCTGTGGTACTGGTGGATGAAAGCCTGGATTTGGCTGAGGTGGGGGTGGCGATCGCCACTGACAACGTGGCTACCGTTAATCGCTGGATTGCCGAAGCGCTGATCACTAAGCCCAGTTCGCTCCAGCTTGAAATCTGGGAGCAAACGGCTGGCAAGCGATTTCAGTCGTTGATTGTGCAGCCCTACGTATTGGTTCAAGATTCTCTGTTGCCCTAGTGCCATGAAAACCGAAGAGCCACGGGAAGAGACAACCCGTTCAGCACGTCAGCCTACTCCACGGGGCTTTTGGAGCACGGTAAACAACACTGTGCTAATTCGCTTTTTGTTGTTGTTTGCCAGCGGCTGGGCCTTAATTCAGCTTCTGGCTTATTTCCGAGTGTTGGTGGTGGTATTTATCTGCGCTACCGTTTTGGCGTTTTTACTCAACCATCCCGCCACTTGGCTAAGTCGCTGGCTGCCCCGCAATCTAGCCATTCTCACGGTTTTTATCACCTGCTTGCTGGTGGCTGCCGGGCTTTCGCTCACGGTGGGCACGGCGGTGCTTTCTCAAGGGCAGCAGCTTGTCGCTAGCGTACAGGATTTTTCGGCTTCGGTAGTCCCCTGGTTTAATGATCTAGATGGCCTGCTTAAAGCATGGAACCTGCCCATCAACTTACAAAGCCTGGAACCCCAGCTGCAAAGCCAAGCCACGACGCTATTGACGGCGGGGTTAGGCTTACTGCAATCGACTTTGGCCAACCTGATTGTGGGCATTTTCATTGCGGTAGTAACGCTGTTTATGATGCTCGATGGTGCCAAAGTCTGGTGGTGGCTGCTGGAGCATTTGCCGATCCACCACAAGGAGCGGTTTAATACGGTGATTCAGCGCAACCTGGCTGGGCTTTTTCTGGGGGTTGCTGGTACTGGCGGTCTTTTTTGGCACCTCTACCTTCCTGGTGTTTTTCATCCTGGGCGTTCCCTACGCGGCATTCTTGGGCCTCATCGCCGGGTTGCTCGACCTGATTCCGGGTATTGGAGCCACCCTGGGAGTAGGGATAATTACCCTGTTGCTGCTGTCTCAGAGCGTATGGCTGAGCCTTAAAGCTCTGGTTGTTTGTGTCGCCCTCCAACAGGTACAGGAAAATTTGCTGCTGCCCTACGTCATGAAGGACTCCCTCGACATTAACCCGGTTGTGATGTTTTTTGCTCTAATTTTGGGCGCTACCGTGGCCGGAGTGCTGGGGCTGTTTCTGGCGGTGCCGATTGCGGGTGTGATCATCACCTGGTTAGATATTGAAGCTATGCGCGGCAAGTCTAATCAGGATGTGGAGTAGAAATGGAGAAAGGGAAAGAGAGAAGGAGAAAAGCTTAAGGTGACTGGCGGTTGGGGGCGCTGAGTAGAGGTATCGGTTTCAAGGCAGAGAATTAGCTTAATTTTCTGATACAACTTGGAAGGTTAATCGACAGAATTAGCCTTTCAGCCGCCGGATCAAACGCTGAAACGCTTGGCCTTTCGTACTAAAAACAGCTAACCTTCCAAATCGTGTTTCTGAGCCATTCAGCCGATAAGCTAGAGAACGACCGTCAGAACCACAGCTTGTAGCCATGCCATTAGTACCGTTGAAATTCCTCATATAGTTTGGTTTACAGCCAAGGCTGACGATTGTATCCTCTATTTTTTTGTATTTTTCTAATTTCTTTCTCCACCCTACTCTGACTACCGTTATGCCTAACCCGGCTTCGTCTCAACCCTCGGCCCCGGCCTCTAGGCGGCTACGCTTTGCTGAAGCGCCTTTACCCTGGCTCTATGCCCTGTGGAAATTTTGGCGGCCCCACACGGTGATTGGCACCAGCCTTAGCGTGCTGGGTCTGATGGCCATTGTGCTGGCGGGCCTAGCCCCTGCGGAGCGACCAGGGAGCCTGCTACTCCTGGGTTTAGTGGGGCAGGCAGGCCAGGCCTGCCTGCTGGGCAACCTCTACATTGTCGGTCTTAACCAGCTTGAGGATATTGACATTGACTGCATCAACAAGCCCCATCTGCCCTTGGCGGCGGGGGAGTTCACTGTCAGCGATGGACGCTGGATTGTCGGTTTAGCGGGGCTGGGGGCTGTGGTGTTAGGGATACTGGGTGGCCCCTGGCTGCTAGCTACGGTGGGCCTGAGTTTAATCATTGGCACGGCCTATTCGCGGCCACCCCTACGCCTGAAGCGCTTTCCCTTCTGGGCCTCTTTCTGCATTTTGGCGGTACGGGGAGTGGTGGTGAATTTGGGTCTGTTCCTGCACTTTAGCGATCGTCTGGGTCAGCCCTCGTTGTGCCGGGGCGAGTGTGGGCGCTGACGGCGTTTATTCTGGTCTTTAGCATCGTAATCGCCCTGTTTAAGGATATTCCTGACATTGAGGGTGATCGCCGCTACGGCATCAGCACCCTATCGGTGCGGCTGGGCCAGCGGGCGGTGTTTAACCTGGCTCGGTGGATTTTGACCGTCTGTTACCTGGGCATGGTGTTGGCCACACCCTGGCTAACGGGGGTGAATCGCCCCTTTTTGGTGGTGTCTCACCTGCTGGTGTTGGCCTGGTTTTGGGTGATGAGCCTGCGGGTGGCGCCTATCCGATCCACAGAGATTAAAACTAACAGTCTGTCCTACTCCATGTTCTACCAGTTCATCTGGAAGCTCTTTTTTCTGCAATACCTGATGTTTCCCCTGGCCTGCTGGCTGGTCTAGGGGTAAGGAGTTTGACTATGTACGACTGCGTTATCGTTGGGGCTGGCCCGCCGGAGCCACCGCCGCCTACCACCTGAGTAAGGCTGGGCACCAGGTGCTTCTGCTGGATGCCGCGCAACTCCCCCGCTATAAGCCCTGCGGCGGCGGTGTGTCGCCCCAGGTGGCCGACTGGTTCGACTTTGACTTTTCCCCGGCGATTTCCGTCAAAGTGCGGCAGGTACGCTACACCTTAAATCTTGAGGATCCTATCGAGGTAGAACTGCCTGCGGATCGAGCGCTGTGGATGGTGCGGCGGGATGTATTTGACCATTTCATTGTGCAGCAGGCTCAAAAGCAGGGCGCTACCCTGTGGGATGGCACTAAGGCCAAAGCGGTTGAATCGATTGGGGATGGCTGGCAGGTAGAGACAAGCCAAGGCCCGGTAAGCGGTCGATTTCTCATCGCGGCGGACGGGGCACGGGGCACCCTGGCGAAACGGCTGGGCTTTACCCAGCGCAAGTATCAACTGGCGGCCGCCCTGGAGGCAGAACCACGGCTGGAGGTACCGGATGAACCCGTCGTTCACTTTGAGCTGGGCTTGCTGAAACAGGGCTATCTGTGGAACTTTCCCAAGGCCGATGGCTACTCCATTGGCGGTGGCGTGTTTCGCTCTGGTAGCCAGCGCAAGCAGGATTTGCGTCTCCCCGTTGCCGACTATGCGGCTGAGTTCGCGGTCAAGGCTGATGCGGTGCAGCACTTTGGCCATCCAATTTTGATTTGGGACGGGCCGCAGGTACTCCATACCCACCGCGCAGTGCTGGCAGGAGAGGCCGCCTGCGTGGTCGATCCCTTTACGGCGGAGGGTATTCGCCCCTCAATTTTTAGCGGGCTGAAGGCGGCGGCGGCCATTCACCAGGCTCTCCAGGGGGAAGACCAAGCCCTACCCCGCTACACCGAGGTGATGAATGCCGAGTGGGGTGAGGATATGCGCTGGGCCAGGCGCATTGCTCGGCTGGTGTATCAGGCGCCAGGGCTGGCTTACCGGGTGGGGGTTAAGCGCCCCTCCAGCACCGCTACCATGGTGAAGGTATTCTGTGGCGAGGTGCGCTATGCCGAAGTGGCCCATCGCGCTATCCGGCGGATTAGCGGGGGAGTTTTGGGATAGGCCATCCCCCCAGTCAGGATAGGGCTTGGGGAATGTGAAGTAACCGTGCATGGTGTTCCAGATAAAATTCCGGTGGCTTGGCGATCGCCTGCACGGATTCTCGGTTAACGACGGTTTGCCACCACTTTTTTAAGCGACCGAGTTCGCCTGGAAAGTGAAACCCACGGAAATCCTCCAAAACCGCCACCTAGCCAATCAGCGCTTGGGCAAACGGCAGGAATGGGTTGTACAGGAATTTGAAAAAGCGTGCGGCCCCGGTAGCTTTCATCGGTACGCTGGATTTAGACCTAGACCGGCTCTGTAATAGGTACGTCCCAATAAATATAGGATTGTTCCTACATTTTTGATTTGAGCGTTGTTGGTAGTGATTAATACAAAAAGTGGTCTATCTTTGCCTTTACTATCCCAGAATGCAAAATTTTCTAATCTCTAGACCCGATGCCGAAAGGATTGGGAGCCTAGGTTTAGATAAAGTGATTGGGATTAGAAATTCGGCTCAGTTGTTGGTTTTTAGCTTTGCACACAAAGGAATAATCTTTGATTTTTCGTCTTCAATTTTCCTCAATATCTTTGCGTAAGGGTTTGATATTAAGTCTCCCTAGAAGTTGAGAGGATCGCGATTGTCTGAGAGGCATTTGGACAACCCTAGAGGTAGCTTTGCAGGGAGACTCCCGTTCAGGGGTTGCCAGTCTTCCAGGTTGCAATGTTGGTCAAATGGGTGTCTAGGGCAATGCCTCTCAGACTTTTCTGGTGTGAAGAAATAAGGTGAATCGCGAATTAATGTCAGATGAAACTACAGGACATGTGAGATTACATAGTTAAAAAGCTACTTTTGGACTTGGATTAGATTCCTAATCGGTTCAGGCTGAGTTTCAATCCCCGAATTTGTTGACTACATCAAGTTACCAGGAGATTTCTATGAGCGGAAACGAATTACGCGCCCAAGCCATTGCCAGCATCACGAATCGCAAGCCAGTTTCCACTAATCCACCCAGGCGGTTAGAAGACCTGTGGGCTAAGGATGTTTTTAGCCTCGCTAAAATGCAGGAGTGCTTGCCTAAATCCGTGTTTCGCTCGCTGCAAAAAACAATTAAAACAGGCGCTCCGCTAGATGTTTCTGTGGCCGATGTTGTGGCTGTCGCCATGAAAGACTGGGCCATTTCTAAGGGGGCGCTTTACTACTCTCACATGTTTTACCCCCTCACCAACGCTACCGCTGAAAAGCACGATGGCTTTATCTCTGTGCAGAGCGATGGCACGGTCATTTCAGAATTTTCTGGCAAGGTGCTGGTGCAGGGGGAACCGGACGGTTCCTCTTTCCCCAACGGGGGGATTCGCTCTACCTTTGAGGCCCGCGGCTATACCGCCTGGGATGTTACCAGTCCCGCCTTTGTGATGGAGACAGACAACGGCGTCACCCTCTTCATTCCTACGGTTTTTGTCTCTTGGACGGGGGGAAGCTCTAGATAAGAAAACGCCCCTGCTGCGCTCTAACGCCGCTATGAGCAAGGCCGCGAGCCGCGTCCTTAAGCTACTCGGCCATACAGAGGTGGCCCCGGTCAACTCAAGCTGCGGCCCTGAGCAAGAGTACTTTCTAGTCGATGCCAGTTTTGCCAGCGTCCGCCCTGACCTGCTGCTGGCCGGGCGCACCCTGTTTGGGCGACCCCCCGCTAAGGGCCAACAGTTTGACGATCACTACTTTGGGGTGATTCCAGAGCGGGTACAGGTCTTTATGCAGGATGTGGAGGAAAAACTCTATCGTCTGGGTATTCCCGCTAAAACTCGTCACAACGAGGTGGCTCCAGGGCAGTACGAAATTGCCCCCTTCTTTGAGGCGGCCAACGTGGCTAGCGATCACCAGCAACTGATGATGACGGTGCTGCGCAATACGGCTAAAAAGCACGGCTTTGTCTGCCTGTTCCACGAAAAGCCCTTTGCGGGGGTAAATGGCTCTGGGAAGCACGTCAACTGGTCGGTGGGCAACTCTACTCAAGGTAATCTGCTCGACCCCGGCGATACCCCCCACGCCAATGCTCAGTTTTTGGTGTTCTGCGGTGCGGTCATTCGCGGAGTGCACAAGTATGGGTCTCTGTTACGGGCGGTTATCGCTACTGCCAGTAACGACCACCGTCTGGGAGCCAACGAAGCACCTCCGGCTATCATCTCCATTTACCTGGGCAGCCAACTTCAAGATGTGTTTGACCAGATTGCCCAGGGTGAATTAACGGGCTGTCAGAGCAAGGGGATGATGAATCTGGGGGTGGACACCCTGCCAGTGTTTCCAAAGGATCCGGGCGATCGCAACCGCACCTCTCCCTTTGCCTTTACGGGTAACCGCTTTGAGTTTCGAGCCGTCGGTTCTGGCCAGTCCGTAGCTGGGCCACTGGTGGCGATGAACACCATCCTGGCCGATTCCCTAGACTGGATGGCTAACCAGCTTGAGGTCAAACTCAGCAGCGGTATGGAGCTCAATGTGGCGATTCAGAGTACGCTGCAGGAGATTATTCGCGACCACGGGGCGATCGTTTTCAACGGCAATGGCTACTCTAGCGAGTGGCACGAGATGGCCGTTAACGAGCGTGGTTTACCCAACCTCAGAACTACCGCTGACGCTCTGCCCGTGCTGAGAGAGCAGTACATCGAGGACTTGTTTACTGCCCAAAACGTTCTGACTCCGGTTGAGTTGGGCAGCCGCTTTGAAGCCTACTCTGAGCAATATATCCAGTCCATTGAGGTAGAGGCCAAACTGGTCACTAGCATGGCTAAAACCATCATTTATCCGGCGGCCATGCGGTATTTGTCAGAACTGGCTAAAACCATCGACAATCTGGATGAAATCGGTATCGAATTCGGTAAAGACAGCGTCGTTAAGGTAGCTGAGTTGACCAAGTCGATGATGGCAAGTGTTGGCAACCTGGAGGATGTGCTGACTAAGCATTTCCTCTCTGTGGAAGAGCACATGCAGTTTTGTGCTAAGACTATTCGTCCACTGATGGATGAAGTGCGGCAGTATGCCGACGCCCTGGAAGGTGAAGTAGCCGATGATCTCTGGCCGTTGCCGACCTACCAGGAGATGTTGTTCATCAAGTAGTAAGGGGCAAGGGGTCTCAGGTAATAGGTAACTGGGAAGGGGTGACGGGTAACCGGTATTGGTTTTTTTTCTGATACCCATTACCCGACACCCTCAACCTAAACCGACTCTAGCTAAGGGCAGAGCCGCTGCGGTCGTAGCTGCGGGCGGCATCGGCTGAGGGTTTGCCCTGGATATGGCTCCAGTGGGTGACCTCCCCAGGCATACCAATTTCATGGTTGGCTCGACACAGCATAGACTGTTGGCGATTTTTTACGATATGACGATGGCGTAGCATGAGCGCACGGGCTTGATCTTGGGCAGACATGGCATACCTCTAGGCACAGCAAATTCACATAGCAAAGACAAATTAGGGGTAGACCAAGACGAGCTTGCTCCCACATTACTAGATTACTCAGAAAAACTGTATAAGTGACTACAAAACTGCACGAGTGTAATAAAAAATTAGGCTTGTTTGAGCTTGGTTAGGATTCTTTGTAGAACTTAATGGTCTGGACAAGGGGCTCGTTGCTGTGCCCAGGCTTTGAGGCAACGCCCTCAGTCGCTATAGTGATTGAGGCAAGGTTAGTGGCAGAAAAGGCAACAGGTCATGGCAGCGAACCAAATCACAGGATGGCTACCCGTGGTGATGCGCCTAGGCGGATGGCGCAGACTGGGGCAGCGGTTAGGCGCAGTGGTTTTGGCGTTGTGCTTTACGGTGGGGTTATCAGGTTGCAGCCTGGAACAATTTGCCAAAGCCGAAGCCAATGTGCCAAGACTGGTGTTGAGTACCCTGAGTGACCCCAAAACCTTTAACCCAATTTTGAATCAGGAATCTCCCAGCATCTTTGGCTTTACCTTTGAGGGGCTAACCGGCACCGATGGCTTAACGGGCGAAACCATTCCAGCCCTGGCCGAAAGCTGGGACATTTCGGAAGATGGTAAAACGTTGGTGTTTATGCTACGTGAGGGATTGCAATGGTCGGACGGTGAGCCCCTCACCGCAGATGATGTCATCTTCACCTACGATGTGCTGTTTAACCCTGACATCCCTACCAACAGCCGCGACGGCTTTCGCATTGGGACACAGGGGCTACTGCCCCAGGTGTCGAAGCTGGATGAGCGCCGGGTGCAGTTTCTGCTGCCTGAACCCTTTGCGCCGATGCTGAGAAATACCTCTCTGGAGATTATTCCTCAACACATTCTGCGCTCGGCGGTGGACACCAAGGGAGCTGATGGGAGCCCTCTTTTTCTGTCGACCTGGGGTACTGATACCCCTCCCGCTAACATCATCGGTAATGGGCCGTATCAACTAGGGCAATACACCCCAGGTGAACGAGTTATTTTTAAGCGCAACCCCCACTACTGGCGTAAGGATGCTGAGGGCAATTCGCAGCCCTACATTGAGCAAGTTGTCTGGCAGATTTGTGGGCTCTACTGATACGTCGTTTTTTGCAGTTTTCGCTCTGGCGGTTTTAGACTCGGTACGGGGTACAGCCCGATTTTCTT
>JAAUUR010000057.1 GCA_012031045.1 Leptolyngbyaceae cyanobacterium SM2_5_2 | reverse complement strand
CCCTAGAATTTAAATATCATCCGGCTTTAGGACAGGGCAAGGAACTATGATAACCACGATCCCAACGTGGTTTGGATGGCAATTGCTCTATATTCGAACCATCCTTTCTAGGAGATAAATCCCATGAAAAGCATGACATGGAAGCCTGATCCAGAGAAAGACGAGAAAGTCAACGCCTACCTAGATACCATGAACCATGCTCCCTACATCACCATAGGAGCCGTTTTATTGGGTCTGTTTTGCTTGTTTACCGTAATTGTTTTAGTTGGAGTATTTTAGGCTAGCGATCGCCCAAATTGGCCCTAAACACTACCGAAAAATTGTTGGCAGGCATGGTCACCGTCTCCACCCAAACTAATCCTTGCTCCTGGGCGGCAGCGACGACGGCCTCCAAATCACGCACGCCCCAGGCGGGGTTTTGGGCTCGAAGACTGTTATCAAAGGCCAAATTGCTAGGAGCCGTGTGCTGCCCCGCCTGTTTAAAGGGGCCATAGAGATAAAGAATGCCACCGTGAGGTAGGATTTGCCCAGCCCCAGCCATTAGCCCCAGGCAAGCCTGCCAAGGAGCAATGTGAATCATGTTGATATTCACGATGGCGTGAAGGGGCTGTTGCGTCAAATCTAAAGTCGCTAGCAAGTGAAGGGATTCTTGCAGGGAGAGCGGCCAGTCAAGGTACGTAACATCGATGGCAAGGGGGGGATGAAGGTTTTCTGCGGGCATGGTTTGTTGCCAAGCGGCAATGCTCTCCCTGGCCAGGGGGTTAGGATCTGACGGCACCCATGGTCGAGGAGCCAAGCGGGGTGCAAAGAAGACGGCGTGTTCCCCAGTGCCGCTAGAAATCTCTAGAATCGTGCCTGCTGGCGGTAGGATCCGCTGCAGGACGGCCAAAATGGGTTCTCGGTTCCGTTGAGTAGCCGGGGCGTAGGCACGGGCGTCAGAGGGTTGAGTCATTGAGTTAAAAGACCTGGTTCCACTCGTAGAGGGCGTAGTCTGTCCAGATGCCGTGCTGCCAGTAGGGATCAGCCTCAACGAGCTGCCGCACGGTTGCTTCGTCCTCAGCCTCGTAGAGGCCAAAAACTTTGGTATTGTCTGTGGTTGGCCCTAACGCCAGCAAAATGCCCTGTTCCTTAAGCTTTTGCAACCCAGTTAGATGAGCCTCCCGATAAGGGGTGCGTTTTTCCAGGGCATTTTCGCAGTAGCTGCCCCACAATACATACTTAGCCATTGGGAATATTGCCGTCCGGTTTACATACAAAAACCCCATCAGCCTAGACTAATGGGGATGACCTACGAGGTCAGGATATCAAATCCATTGCTAAAACGGCAAAGGTGGGATAGTCATTACCCCCTTTACTAAAAGGAAATTTGGCCTTGCAGATTAAACAGAAAGATATCGGGGTTGCTGCCAAAGTTATTGGGGTTAATAATCCAGTAGAAGGAGGGCATGAGGGAGATATTGCGATTCAGCGGATATCGGTAAGACACTTCAACCTCCTGTTGGGTGCCACCATCTCCTCCGCCCGACACCAGAAAGTTACGCCCACTGGTGACATCAAAGGGAACCAGGTAAGACACCGTAGCCAGCGCCCCTTCCTTAAACAGGTTGGGGAAAGCTAGCCCAAACTGGAAGGATTGGGCATTGATATCGCCAATCCTAGTGCGGGTAACAGCGGAGGTTAGCTCGGTTGAGCCATAGCTGTAGCGGCCAAACAAGCCCAGCCAGCTCAACGGTGTCCAATCAAAGTTAACCAGGAAGGTATCGGCAGGCGCATTAGTGACTGGCCCACCGAAGCCATCATCGGCAAAACCATAGATAGGTTCGCTAAGGGTGCCACCAACCTGGCCCGCTGCGTTGGGTTCCAGGTTGGAACGAGTGTACAAGAAGCGCAGATTGAGATTATCAAAGGGGCTGATGCCGATTTGCCCAGTGAGGGTGCTGGTGCCGCCAAACAAGCCGCGTGTGGGGTCTTCTGCCGCCCGTAGACCGGGTAAAAACTCAGTACTCTCGGCCAAGTAGCCAACTCGAATATCTAGCCAGTCGGTGATGTCCCACACAGCGATAACGCCAGCTCCCCGGTCTACGGTGTTGACCTGAGTGCCACCACTGGAGTTAAAGGTATTGCCTCCAGTGAGGAAGAAGGTATAGCGGTTGTTATCGAAGTAGCTATACCAGTTGATGCGGGGGCCAATGTCAATGGTAAGGCTATCGCCCACAGGAAAGAGGTAGCTCAGTTCGCGCAGGGTTACATCGAAGGCACTGGTGCCACCGGTCTGGAAGGTAAAAGGCACCCCAAAGGTGTTGAACAAACCAGCCGACCCATAGAGGTTGCCCGGCGCTACACCACTGCCTGCCACCAGTTGTAGCTTCAGGCGGTCTTCTCCGGTAAAGGAGGTGTCCAGGTTAATCCAGGCCAGGCTGCCTACGGTAGTGCCTGGATCGCGGTCAATCGTACGTACCACGGGTAACCCGGTACCTGGATCGCGAGCGGCGGAGAAAATGCTATTGCCTTCGGCCAAAATTGGGCCATTGGCAAAACCACTACCAATGTGGGCAAACACCGAGCCGCGCAGCTTGGTTTGGGTCGCAAACTGCTGCGCGGTCAACTCGGCTACTTCAGCTTCCAAGCCATCGACCCGTCCCTCCAGGCCAGCCAGTTCTACCGCAAACTCCTCTTGCAGACGGCGAATAGTGACCAGATCTTCATCCGAGATGGTGCTCAGAGTACCGACAATGACATCGAGACAAGCATTCAGACCCGCCGCAAATTCAAAGCGAGTGAGGCTACGCTGTCCCCGAAAGGTGCGATCCGGATAGCCCTGGATACAGCCGTAGTTTTCGACTAAGTTGCTGAGCGCTTGAAAGGCCCAATCGCTGGGTAGTACGTCAGAAAAGTCAGTCACCCGGGTGGCCTGAGCCACGTCTGCCGCCCTAGGCGGCACGGTGCTGTCTGCTTCCATGGCAGATTCTAAGTCACTGACGCGGAACAACGGGGCTATCGCCTCGCCTCCACTGACTAAGTCTGCGGTCTCAGCAACAGTGCTAGTAGCGGTTTCAGGCAAGACCGATACGCTATCCTCGACCTCTGCAACAGGTTCAGCTGCAGACTCGGTATTAACCGTAGACCGGACAACTGCCTCACCAGTGGAGAATTCCTCTAAAGACGCTAGAGTGAAGCCCGAAGCCGCGTTCACAGCATCAGCATCATCCCGATCTGTCGGATGGCGAGCTTCGCTGGCAGAAGGCATGACTGCGGCTGCGGCCGGCATTATCGGCACAGCTAATAATGCCGCAGCCAAAAAGCCATAGGGACAGCCAGCTAAAGAAAGTAGGCGCCAAATTGGGCTTAGGATTCCACTATTATTCAACATTCGTTCTCCTCACACCGGACATAGGAGAACTCTGCACGATTTACTGATTTAGGGTAGTAGCAAAACTAACCATAAGCTCGATTAAATAAAATCTTAATCTTCATTCCATAAACAGTTCTGAGCAGATTTTTCTGATTGCTCAAGCTGCTGGAAAATACAAAAAATTGCGGCTACGTCTGCCCGAAGCCGGATTAATTAAAGCAAGTTAATAGAGCTGATAGAAGCTAGCCTAAAATCAGAGATGGGGGGTACTGATTTTAGATTTTCTAAGTATCGACCAAGCAAGCAACTCTCTACGGGAATAAACCCTGGAGTAATCTGACAGATGCAGGTATTCAATAGAATGCTCACCATGCCATCGGTGAAAATACCAGAAAGGTGAAAATACCAGAGGAAAAAATATTCTGATCACAGCTGGCTTGCCATCAAACCCAGCTATTTTGAATAATGCCGTTATTTTGGCTAAAGGTGATGTCATCGTATCCTACTGCATCATCACTGGGTTCTGCAATTGCTGAACTCTTAATAGTCTGCCTGAGCCATTTATTCTTCCTAGAAAAATCTGCAAAATCTCAGCTTAATCCAATTGTTCAAAATATCCCGTCATTCAACAACCTAGATAATTCCATGCCAGCTAGAGGCATCGAATCATTCAATACCTAAGCGCTGTATACAATACGCTGTTTGGTTTATAAAGAAACCCTTCAATTCATTCTGTAGCGAAAAATACAATTAATCAATGTAGCCTGCAACGTAGCCTTCGACAGTAGATCAATATCCACCAGGTCAACCCATACGGGCTTCCTAAATGATGGGCAGAAGGGCTAAAACTGTATTCAAATTTACATTTGCCAGCTTGTCCCTGAAGCTAGGATAAGCTGCTAGCTGTAGGAAACATCGGTGGACCTGGCGCAATGTGTTAGGGCCGCTAGGGAATGGTTAAGGCTCGACTGGTGGCCATGTTTTTTATTCAGCCCCAGCCAGGTTGAGCCAACCCGATGTCGCAACCGTTGATGTTTGATACGTCTTCTGATGCGGTTAGTGTTTTCTCGATCTAGAACTATGGTTGCAAGCTCGCCGACTAAATCTAACTTTAGCCTGGGTCGCTATTTGCTGAGCGATGGGCCAGCGGGCTTTATGTTGAGCTGGGTAGCAGGGTTTGTAGATACCTCAGCTTTTATTATTTTGTTTGGCATTTTTACAGCCCATGTTACTGGTAATATTGCCCTGGCTGGCTATGAGTTTGTGCAGGATGATGAAGAGGCAACTATTACGCATTTGTTAATGTTTCCAGCCTTTATGCTAGCGGTGGCAGGCACGTCGCTTTTGGCCCGCTATGCGCGACGTAGGCAGTGGCCTGTATTTGCAGTTTTATTGACCGCCGAAGCGATCGCGCTGCTTGCTTTTATGATTATCGGAGTGAGTCTGTCGCCCTATCTTATTCTTAATGTGCAAGAGGAATATATTCTTCCTATTGGGATGGCTGGGGTAGTAGCAATGGCGATTCAAAATGCCCTTATGAAGGAAGCAAAGGGGGTGTTTAAGGGTTACATTCCAACCACGGTGATGACTGGAAACACAACCCAGCTTACCATTGATTTAGTGCAGGTTGTCCTTTCTAAATTTGCCCCCGAAGCTGATGAGAAAGCGGCCCTAGCCGCAGAAGAATCTGTCGAGCGGATGGGACGCATTCTACCTATTATGGTTGGCTTTGCCCTAGGGGGCTTAGCGGCTACCTATTTTGTTTTGATCTCAGAAACCTGGTGGAGTTTGATTCTGCCTACAATTGTGATATCGTTCATGGCGATCGTAGCCTTTGCAGAACACGCCAAGGTGGTGAGGGAGAATGCCTAGTAGCATTGGGTGGGCTCAGGGTAATCAGTTTTTTTTAGTCGATAGGGAGACTACTTAAGTATGCTGCGCACGCTGATATCTATTTTGGTCAGTACTCTTGTGGTGTTGACAGTGCTGGTTAGCCCGGCCCAAGCTAAGCCATTAGCTTTGCCCTGGTTCCAGAACGCTGGTCTAACTACCGATCAGCAGGAGTTAATGGAACAGTTGGAGTCTCAGTATATTCCACAGATTGAGGCCATTCTGTTTCCCAACCAGCGAGAAAGCTTTGAAAAAGCTATTCAGGAGGGTTATAGCTTTCGTAAGGCTTTCAAGTCTATGGCCCTGACCTCGGAGCAAAAGTCTCAGTTAGCCGTTACCATGAAGGCGATTCCGAAGCAGGAGTTGTTCGCGGCGCTAACACCAGAACAAAAGAAAGAAGTCTTCATGAAAAAGAAAGAAATGTTTAGGCCAACTCCTGAAGAAATTGTGGAGAAAATTGAGGCTGGCATGAAGGCCAAGGAAGACTTTTCTCCTGATTTGCCAAGCGCAGGGATGACACCTACGGCTGAGGAAATTAGTGAAAAGATTAAGATAGGTCTAGGGAAAAAGAAAGAGTTCATGCCTAGTCTAGAGGAAATTCAGGAGAAAATCTCTGAAAAGATGGAGAGCTTAGCTGAGTAAGCAGTTATTACTCTCTGTGGGTAATAACTGCTTACTCGCGTCTTCTGCCTGAGGTTGAGTTTACTTTGAGCTAGGCTTCCATCAGCACTTGTATTATTTGAAAGTCCCGTTACTCACTTGAGGGTAGCGGGTTTTCTAGGTTAAGTAGATCGTAAAGTCCTCGTTATCCCTCAACCTCTGCTCTCTCTGGGAACAGGGGGTTCTGAGAGCCCCTCGCCCTCTGGGCGAGAGGTCTGGGGCGCGGGCAAATTCAAGGCAAAACAACGTGTTTTTGATCCACTGAAGTTGGTTAGGCTTTGTTTATCGTTAATCAGCTAGCAAACATTGATGGATAGTCTTATAACCTCAGGACTAATATTTTTTTTGGGAGCTGCTATTGGTAGCTTTCTCAATGTAGTAGTTTATCGGCTGCCAGCAGGGCTTTCACTGCTGCACCCGCCCTCCCACTGCCCCCACTGCCAGACACCGCTCCAACCTTACGATAATGTGCCTATCTTCGGTTGGCTGTGGCTACGGGGACGGTGTCGCTACTGCCGGGCTCCGATCTCAGCTCGCTATCCACTGATTGAAGGACTCACGGGCGGCTTGTTTTTAGGTACTTTTTGGTTGCTGAGTCTGTCCTGGTGGACGCTAGCCTACTGGGTTTTGCTGAGTTGGTTAATCGCGCTGGCGTTTATCGATTTAGATACCCTAACCTTGCCAAATGCCTTGACCCAAACGGGTCTGGTCATGGGACTACTGACCCAAGCTCTGATTCCTTACCTCAAAACCGGGAGTTGGAGTAACGGTATTCAGGGGTTAATGGCTGGCGTCTTAGGGGCTGTGCTGGGCATCTGGCTATTTGACCTGATCACTTTTTTCGCTTCAGCGGCTCTTGGGCAAACCGCTATGGGCGGGGGAGATGCCAAACTGGCGGCCATGTTAGGGGCGTGGTTGGGTTGGCAGGGCGTTTTACTGAGTAGCTTTCTGGGCTGTGTGATGGGGGCGCTGGTAGGGGGCGGGGCGATCTCTCTGGGGTTGCTCAGTCGCCGCCAACCCATGCCCTTTGGCCCTTTCTAGCGCTAGGAGCCGTAATTACCCTATTTTGGGGAGATATCCTGATTACTGCCTATCGCGCTCTGTTTTTCCCAATGTTGTAACCTTTAGGGTGTGATACGTCATCCTGCCACCCTAAAGCTAGGTTTACCTAGAAAACCAACGTGTACCACTGCACATCAGGGGGATGATTCACCAATTCAGGAATCACCCGCATTAATTCACTTGTTATTGTTGCAGGTGGTTGCCCCTGTTTAGCCATGGTTGACCTGGGGCTGGCTTACCCTGAACTATTTTGTCGTCATCACATGTACTCCGTCCCAATCTGCAGGGGGCGGGTCAAGTAGGTACTGCTGGATGCGGTTGATGTGGATGGCCACGGCTCTATCGAGGGGGTGGATAGCCTGGGCTTGCTGAAACAGCCCCAGGGCTTCATCAAACCGCCGGGCGACGTAGGCACTGCGAGCTTCGGCGTAGCGGTCAAGGAAGTTTTCTTGAATGGGATTGAGCGGCACCTCTCGTTTGTCGATGAGTTCATAGAGATTAACAGCCTGGCGTTTGCCTTTTACCTGGGTGCGATCCAGTTCGCGTACCCAGATTTTGTCCTGACAGAGCGAGTAGGTGTACTCGCTGATGACAATGTCGCAGCCATACTCTTTCGTGACTCCCTCCAGGCGCGAGCTGAGGTTAACTCCATCTCCAATCACGGTGTACTCCATCTTACGCTGGGAGCCAATGTTGCCGGAGACTACTTCTCCAGAGCTAATGCCGATGCCAATGCGAATTTCCGGTTGGCCCAGGCGAATTCGTTCTACATTAAACTGAGCTAATCGCTGGCGCATATCCAGCGCGCTTTGCACAGCGGCCCAGGCATGGTTACTCAGGGGTAGCGGCGCACCAAACACGGCCATCAGAGCGTCGCCAATAAACTTGTCGAGGGTGCCCTCAAAGGTAAACACGGCTTCTACCATCGTTTCAAAGTAGGCGTTGAGCATTTCTACCACTTTGTCGGCTTCCAGATTTTCGGTCAGAGTCGTGTAGCCGCGAATATCCGAGAACAGAACGGTTACATCCTTGCGTTCCCCTTTCATCAGCGAATCATCCCGCAAATCCATGACCCGTTCAGCCACGCTAGGGGTCATGTAGCGGTAGAGCGTACTCTTCATCCGCTTTTCCTGGCTGACTGTCTTCCAGCACGACTCAGCCCCCCAAGAACCTGGCCTTCGGGATTAGTCAGTGGGTTGACGGTTAAGTGCAAGCTGCGCTCTAGCAACTGCACCTGGTTTTTGGGCACAGCCGTTGCGATGGGATCACCCCAGGGTCGATAGAGTTCAGGATCGTGGCTATCGGGGAGCATCAGCCGTTCACCAGTCTCCTCAGGGTTCGACTGCGCTAACCAGGAGGCCGCTTTCAGGGTTTGTTCGGGCACGTAGTGTCTAGCCCCATTCCTAAGGCTGTCTTCCAGGCGAAAGCGCAAACTCTCAATGGGTATCACCTCCCATACCAGACGCTGGTGTAGAGCCGCCTGCCAGTAATCTCGCACGGCCCGGTTTTGATCGCCATCCATCGGGCAGCCCAGCAAGTTCAGGGCGGCATCATTAATGGTGACAATCCGGCCTGCCAAATCTGTAGAAATTACGGCATTGGAAAGGCTTTGTAGGATGTCTTTCTGGTACTGCTTTTCGACCAAGACGCTTTCAAACAGCTTGGCATTTTCCAAAGCCACCCCAGCTTGAATGTTGAAGGCCCGCATAAAGGCTTCGTCGGTACCGGTGAACGGACCTTGGGCCTTGTTGATAAGTTGCGTTACGGCAATCAGTTTGCTTGACGAATCAAACACCGGCATACAGAGAATGTTGCGAGTCACGTAGCCAGTGAGTTTATCGGCCTCGGGGTTGAAGCGTTCATCTTGGTAGGCATCGGGGATGTTCAGGCTTTCCCCAGTGCCAGCCACATAGCCAACAATGCCGCTGTGATTAGAGATGCGAAGTTCAACCAGAGATTGACCATCTCCAGATTTGACCTTAGACCAAAGCTCACCGCTTTTTTCGTCAATCAGCCACAGGGTACTGCGATCGGCCTGCATCAGCAGCCGGGCCTCTTCCATCACCGACTGCAAGGTCTTTTCCAAGTCCAAACTTTGCTCAAGGGAAGAAATCGCCTTTAACAGGGCCGCTACCCCCTTCTGATTGCGTGCTGCAATGTAGAAGGAATTACAGCTTTCTAAAATCACCCCCAGAGATTCGGCAAACTCTTTGAAGTGGCGCTCATCCTCAGCGTTAAACGGCATGCGGTTGAGCTTATTGAGCAACTGCACCACGGCCACAATATTGTCGGTTTTTTTGCTCAGAACCGGCATGCAGAGAATGTTGTGGGTGTGGTAGCCAGTTTTTTGATCGCACCTACGATCAAAGCGCTCATCTGCGTAGGCATCCGGGATGTTAAGCGGCGTCACATGGGTAGCCACATAGCCCGAAATGCCTTTGTTCATGGGAACGCGAATTTCCAGCGATCGCTCCCCGTCGCCCTGGGCAATTTTTGACCACAGCTCCTGTTTTTCTTGATCCACCATAAAAATAGTGGTGCGTTCAGCCTGAAGAATCTGGCCGATTTTTAGGGTAAACGCCTCTAGAATTTGTTCTAGCATGATCTCCAACGATTCGTTGTTGATCATGTCGATGGCACGCAAAAAATGCTCGAACTCGGCGGTAATTTTGTCAAGCAGTTCAATAAACTGGGGCGTGGGTAAATCACGCACCTGATGGGTGAGGGAACTGTGTTGGTTAACCAGAGATAGCGCGGTAAGCATACTGCGATTAGACTGAGTCGCCATAGAGATCCCTGACTAGGCGTGAGCAAATCTTTGATGAAATATTGAGATCCGTAAAGTTACTACTACTCTAACCGCATACTTCCCGGATCATACGGCCAGTTATCTCTCAAGCTGGGCCTTAGCAAGTAGCTTAACCCATGCTGAGATGTTGCACATAACACATTTGCCAGAAATTGCTTAAACTTTAAACAACTGGGCCTCCATCCCCGATGACTAACCGAGGGAGCTTGGCCTCGTTGTATAATTTCTAGCCAAAAAAATATCCTCACAGTTCCTCTGGATTAAGCCCTAACTCCTTTAGCTTCTCAGCCAAACGTTCGGCCCGCTGGCGCTCGGTTTCGGCCCGCTGACGCTCAGCTTGTTGACCCTCGGCCCCAGTGGGGATCACGTGTCCTTGGTGATCACACCACCGCAGCCATAGCCTTGACGTGCTTTCCTCAAACGGCCCCTCCCAAAGGGTTAAGCCGAGATTGACGGAGTCTAGCCAAACTACTGGCCCAACGGTAGCGATCCCCTGGGCGGGGGGCAGTTCAAGGTATCGACCGGCGGTTAGGATCCACACGCGCAGCAGGGCACCATCCAGGGCGGAGTCGCCTTGAATTTGATGGAGTGGATCAAAAACAGCATAGTAGGGGACGCCAATTTGAGCGTAGATATCCTTTTTGCTAGCTGTTTTCCCTTTACGTTGAGACTTCGGGCTGAGGAACAGTTCATCGCCCGCCTGGTTAGACACAATTTCGATACAAACATCGGGAACCTTGCCAAATTCCCAAACGAAGTAGGTGCGATTGCGCCGTTGAGAGAAGTCGCTGGGGCAGTCTACCCCCAGGCTAAGGAACACGTCAGGAACAATGGGCTCGCCCTTAAGCTTATAAAACAGACCCGCATTGGCAGCGGCCAGAAAGGGGGTAGGCAAGTTGGCAGAACTGTAGAGTGGTTCAACCAGCAAGCGCTGCTGCTTCTCAGATTGGAAATTGTCCACAGGGGTATCGTCTTCAATAACAAGATGGTTAATGTCCATCTCGGTGACAATCTCGTCTGCCTCACCAGCGTCTGCATCCAGCCCCTGGGCAACCTCGGCGGCTTCGGGTTTGAGAAAGGATTGAGTCATAGAAAGCCCTCGGCGAGTAACCGTTATTCAAAGACAACCGGCCAAAGTTCAGACACCTGTAGTTCCCGAACCGGGGAGTAAATCAGGCAGGGTTAACGTATCGCCATCCTGCAACCGCACCGGTGCCTGATTTAGGCGATACACCTCTAACCACCGCTGCTCTGGATGGATCAAAATGCCGACCTGGGTGCCCTGCGCTAAAAATTCCTCGATTTTAGCCTGCAACTTTTTTACACTGTCGGTGGGAGACTTTACTTCCACCATCAGGTCTGGAGCCAGTTCAGCAAAGCTGCGGGGGCTGTGCCGCAGTCGTTCGGCTCTGACAAAGGAGACATCCGGGGCACGGGTATCTGAGTTGGGCAAGCTAAATCCAGCCCCGGCGCCGGTTACCCGCCCAAGCTGACGCGGCCTAGCCCAGTTGCGGAGCTGAGCCCCAAACTCGGTCGCTACTTCGTCAGATTCGTAACCAGAGGGGCTCATAATTACAATGTCTCCATCGACCAGTTCAACCCGGTAGTCATTACCAACTTGGCGCTGCACCTTTTCCAGGTCTTTGAGGGTTAGGGGCATAGTAACTTCTCAGTAGATAGACGATGGCTATGGTGTTATCATAGCCAACTGAATTAGCCGCCTCAAAGGCTGTCACGTCACGTTGAATACAGTACGGAGGCGACTCTCAATGGACTATGGGTCTGGACATCGGTCGATTCAACCGTCAGGGATAGGCCGAAGATTGTAGTTTGGAGTGGCAAGTAATGAGTGGACTTGGTGGCCTGAATAAATCGCCCAATGGGGTAGTGCTGGGGATGGTGCAGTTGCAGTTACCCACCGTGGTTACTCCGGCTGAGCTGGCCGCACAAGCCCAGCGCATCTGCAACATGGTGGGTAAGGCCCGGCGCAATATGCCGACGATGGATCTGGTGGTGTTCCCGGAATACTCACTCCACGGTTTGTCGATGGACACCAACCCAGAGATTATGTGTCGTCTGGATGGGCCAGAGGTAGACGCCTTTCGGCGGGCCTGCATTGACTATGATATTTGGGGGTGTTTCTCGATTATGGAATACAACCCCGACGGCAACCCTTACAACAGCGGCATCATCATTGACAATGCCGGGGAACTCAAGCTCTACTACCGCAAACTGCACCCCTGGGTGCCGGTCGAGCCCTGGGAACCTGGAAATTTGGGCATCCCAGTCTGCGAAGGCCCCAATGGTAGCAAGATTGCCCTGATTATTTGCCACGATGGTATGTTCCCGGAAATGGCCAGGGAATGCGCCTACAAGGGGGCTGAAATCATGATTCGTACAGCGGGCTACACGGCTCCCATCCGGCACTCCTGGCGCATCACCAACCAGGCCAATGCGTTTTGTAACTTGATGGCCACGGCATCGGTGTGCATGTGTGGCAGCGATGGTAGCTTTGACTCTATGGGCGAAGGCATGATTGTTAACTTTGACGGTACTCCCCTGGTGATGGGTAGCCACCGCCCCGATGAAATCATCACCGCCGAAGTCCGCCCCGACCTGATCCGCGAGGCCCGCATCCACTGGGGGGTGGAAAACAACATCTATCAATTTGGCCATCGTGGCTACGTGGCGGTCAAAGGGGGAGCCCAGGATTGCCCTTACACTTACATGAAGGATATGGTGCAAGGCGTTTACCGGCTGCCCTGGGAAGATCAGGTGATTCATCAAGACGGCGCTAGCTGCGGGTTCCCACCCCCTACCCGCTTCTACAAAGGGTCTGATGCCGCCGAAACACCTACTTCGCCTCCATCCAGTTGGGGCCAGCGTGGGCCTCGACCTTGAGGGGTACCGTTAGATCAACCGCTGACTCCATGGCGGCGTGATTTTAGACTGGAGTTCATCCCATTCATGGGGGGGACTTCGAACACCAGCTCATCGTGGACTTGCAGCAGCAGGTTGGCCTGATAGCTTTGTAGTAGCTCGTGCAGGCGAATCATGGCGATTTTAATGATGTCGGCGCTGCTGCCCTGAATCGGGGCATTGGCCGCCGCCCGCAGCAGGCCAGCGTCGTAGCCGTTAGAGCGGAGGGTCTCCAGGTCGATGGTGGCAGGGTCGGTGCCGCGCAGCGATCGCAGCTTGCTATCGGTAAAGTTGAAGTACCGTCGCCGCCCTTTGATGGTTTGCACGTAGCCGTGGGCGATGGCCTCACGCTGCATTTGTTGTAGGTATTCAAAGACTTTGGGGTAGCGATCGTAGTAGCGGTCAATAAATGTCTTGGCCTCAGTGCGGCTGACCCCTGCTTCTCTGGCGAATCGGACTGCGCCCATGCCGTAAATTACGCCGAAATTGATCACTTTCCCCATGCGGCGCTCTTCAGGGCTAATCTCCTCCTTCTCAAGCAGTAGCTTGGCGGTGAGGGCATGGACGTCCTCATTGTTGTTGTAGGTTTCTACCAGCACCGGTTCACCACTGAGGTGGGCCAGAATGCGCAGCTCAATTTGAGAATAGTCTGCCGCCACCAGGTGCCAGCCCGGCTCAGGGATAAAGGCGGCCCGAATTTGCCGACTAAAGGCCGTGCGAATCGGAATATTTTGCAGGTTTGGATTAGAAGAAGACAGCCGCCCGGTTGCCGTTACCGCCTGGTTAAAGTCGGTATGCACCCGCTGGGTTTCGGGTCGCATTAGCGCCGGTAGGGCATCCACATAGGTGGACTTTAGCTTGGAGAGGGTGCGGTGCTCGATGACCAAATCCACCACCGCATGGTCGCCCTGGAGTTTTTCCAGCGTCGAGGCATCGGTGGAGTAGCCGCCGGACTTGTTGCGGCGCGACTTGCGTTTATCCAGCCCCAGTTTTTCAAAAAAGAGTTCGCTCAGCTGCTTAGGAGAACCCAGGTTAAAGGTTGCTCCCGCTTCTTCGTAGGCTTGCTGCTCAATGCGGGCCAGGTCGGTTTCTAGCTGCTTCGAGAACTTAGCCAGATAAGCCGGATCGATGCGGATGCCCCGATTCTCCATCTCGGCCAGCACCGGCTCCAGGGGCAATTCGATGTCGGTAAACAGGGACTTAAGTTCAGGTACCTGCTCCAGCTCGGCCCGCAGTTTGGGCACCAGGTGGTAAGTAGTATGCACATCCGACCCGCAATAGTGGGCCACAGCAGAAATGGCGACATCAGCAATGGTTTTGCCCTTAGGGACTAAATCCCCATAGCTCTGGGTGGTCAGGTTGAGGTAGCGGAGGCTAAGATCCGTGAGATTGTGGCTGGTTTCGGGGTTGAGCACGTAGCTAGCCAGCATAGTGTCGAACACGACCCCCATGAGGTGAATACCCTGGTGACGGAGCACCAGCCGATCGTACTTGGCATTTTGTAGCGCCTTGGGATAAGTCTCATCTTCTAAAACCGGGCGCAGGGCCTCCAGGACTGTCTCCAATGGCAAGCTATCCCCACTGGTATGGCCCACGGGAATGTAGGCCATGTCCCTTGGGCCTGGCCCCCAGCAGCAGCCAATGCCCACCAGGGCCGCATCCCTGGGCTCCAGCGAAGTCGTCTCTGTGTCCCAAGCGACAGGGTCTGAGGACTCTTTATGGTCAGAGAGACTATCCAGCAGTTCGTATAGCTGAGCCTGAGTAGTGATAATTTGCGGGGCAATATCCAACGCCCCTACCGATTGGGCGCTATCTGTTTCTTCTACCGAGAAGAAGTCAACATCAGCCCCCCCAGCTTCTTCCAGCAGAAACAGCTGCCCTTCCGCCTGGCTACTCTCCTGACCGTTGCTCTCCCCTCTGCGGTGCTGAGGGCCCTCGCGGCCAGAGCGACTCACCTTGGCGACTGTTTCCTCGGCTCCTAGGCCGCCAAAGGCCACTTGCAGCTTGCCCAAGCGGTTGATAAAGTTCTGAAATTCCAGTTTCTTCAGGGCCGGAATCACCACATCGGGGTCAAAGCCGTCGAGCTTGCAGGTGGCCAGATCTACCTCAAAATCCACATTGGTGACGATTTTGGCCATGTATCGCGAGTGATAGGCCGCTTCCTTGCCCTCCAGCAGCTTTTTCTGGGTAGCACCTTTGATATTGTCAATATCGGCATAGATGGTATCTAAATTGCCATACTCTTGCAGCAGTTTGGCGGCGGTTTTGGCCCCAATACCCTTAACGCCAGGAATATTGTCCGACGAGTCGCCACAGAGTGCTTTATAGTCCACCACCTGGTGAGGATAGATGTCCAGCTTAGCTTTCACGTCCTGGATTTTGAATTCCTGCGCCAGGCCATTTTTGGCGCCCTTGGCAAAGGCATTACCCAAATGCAGCACGGTAATCTGCTCACGTTCATCGATCAGCTGAAATAAATCCTGGTCGCCGCTTAGAATTTTGACCCGAAACCCCTCAGCCAGCGCCTTAGTAGCCAGGGTGCCAATCACATCATCCGCCTCAAAGCCAGGAGCCACGTAGATATTGAGGCCAAAATCGGTTAGTAGCTCGTTGAGATTGCGCACATCCTCCACAAAGCCCTCTGGCGCTTCGGGGCGGCCATCTTTGTAGGTTTTATCCGCCGTGTGGCGAAAGGTGGGCTGATCCAGATCAAAGGCTACGGCGGCGTATTCTGGCTTTTCTACCTCCATCATGTCCAACAGCGACTTGAGGAAGCCATAGCACACGCTGGTGGGAATGCCCGTGGAAGTTCGCAAGCCACCATCGGCGTTTTTGGCAAAGGCATAGTAGGAGCGAAAGGCCAGGGAATGGCCATCCACCAGCATAAGCGTGGGTTTTTCGACCTGAGCAGGAGGTGCGGCCACAGCGGTAGTCAGGATGAGGGATAAGACTCTATTGTAAGGGTTGAATGTAGGGGCAGCCGGGCGGGCAGGGAACCATGACTGACTGGGCTACATTTCGCGAAATCCTTCCGGAAGATATGCAGGCCATCTTTGATGTCCGGGTCGCCACTTGGGATAATGATCAAGGGCTTGAAGCGTTAATGCAATTAGGCCTTACCCACGCATCGGTTCGGGCTAGGCTAGCGGAGTCTCATCGAGGGTGGCTCTGCGAGGTTGATGGCCAGGTGGTGGGATTTGCGATGGGCAACAAAACCACTGGGGAAATGTGGATAATGGCTGTTCTCAAAGAAATCGCTAAGGGCACCTTCATAATTCGACATCACCTTATTCAGACTGGTCTTCCGGGAAGAAGAAGTCTGTGGATTCTTCGTCTTCCTCCGCTGCGGTGTAGCTACGGTAGTACTCTTCTAGCTCAGCCGCGCTGATTGAGCGTTCGGAAGGATTTTCAAAGAAGGTTTTGACTTTCAGGTAACGCCTCAACCCTTCGGCACCGGCATCATGCTGGGTGGCCAGTTTGAAGTCCTCCGGGAAGGTATCGCTAACTTGTAGCCAAGCCTCTTCCAGAATATCTTCGACCTCTTCGTTGGGGGCGCTGTCAATCAGTGCTTCTAGCCCATCAAGGATGTCGATTAGCTTGAGAATTTCTGGAAGTTGTTCCGAATCAGACATTGAGCCGTGCATAGAGAGGGGCTAGACAACTGCGATACCGCCTACTTAGGAAAATTTTAGTGGAGGATGAGTCTCAATGATCGGGCGGGTGGGGATGAAATCAATAGCGATTC
>JAAUUR010000056.1 GCA_012031045.1 Leptolyngbyaceae cyanobacterium SM2_5_2 | reverse complement strand
GTCAGAGAGCGTCGTTGCGACCTGCCAATTTCTCCTGTGATGTAGACAAAGCAGGGCTGACGGCCACGGCCAGTTGTAGATTCCTGTCGGAGCCAGTTCAGGTGTTGAGTAGTTGCGGGAAACGCAAATAATCAGTCCTTCAAAACCCTTGATAAAAATCAGTTTTCAGGCAGAATTAATATTCTAGGACTAAAATTGGACTAAATTTGATGCCCGCTTACTAGGCACACTTCCTCTACTAGGCACACTTCCTCCTCGCAACCAAGTCCAAACCAGCACCAGTTACCACCAGCCTAAAGCCTACCTTATCGGCATTTAGGTCGCCCAGTACTTCGTTGCAGCTGGGTGGGCTATTACCGCTGCACAGGGCGGCCTTAGGTCCGAATGACTCCAGATCGAGTCCATCCATAAGTCTTAAAAATCCTAAATATAGACTCATAAAGATAGAAGATAGTCCTAATTTAAGATAAAAGCTGGCTCAAATCGGGACTAGGGAGCTTCCTGTTGAGACTATTTACGCGCTCATTAAGTCTCAAGTCAAGACTTTGCAGTGACGGCTACCATTGACTTCCACTTCCGTTGTGAGAGGTTTTGTTGGCAAACCAGGGTAAGCTAGCCAATCCAAGTCTCTTCTCAAGAATCAATAATATTTTAATGAGACTAAAAAAGCGCCCTACTAGTCTCATCAGAAGACTGGTGGGGCGCTCCTCGCGTTCTCTCAAAGCAGGCCGGGGCAGCGGACCTATAGTTTTCTCAGGGCATGACCATGAACAAATTGACGGCTACCGTTAATCTCCACCGCCATCCACTGGTTGCACCCGGCATCCCAGACCTCGCCCCGAATGGTTAACCGGGCGCCAGCAGATAGGGTAGACACGACTTCCCCCTCGTAGCCATAGCTACGGCGTAACGGAGTAGCTGTCATAACCTCGGACTGCCAGTACTGACTGGGATTGATAGGAATAAACTCGCCAATGTTAAACCCTCTCGTCCAGGTGGCCTGGGGACAGAGGTCAAGAACCGGCGTTTGGGCCTGGGCTGCAGGCATCGGCACGAGGAATGCCATGGCAGCACAAGCCATCAATCCAACACCAACGGACTTCAACATATAGGTAAATTGAACTCGGCAAAGTTGCCCTAGGGGCAGCCCCTGCTCTGTTCTGCCCAGAGCCAATGGCTTCCTAAAGAGGGGGAATTCCAAACGCCGCCTGAGGGACGATAGCCCTAGTCCAGGAAGGCAGACGGAGGAAAGCAAAAAAATGAGTGCGTTACTTCCGCCGCAGAGTACTAGAAGTATTGACCGCAATTCCTGGTTGGGTGAGGTGCAGTCTATTTACCAGAACTCAGAGTTACCAGAACTCTGAGTCTTTAAAGGCTTACTCGGATTTATCCTTCGCAGCAGCAACGTTATCAGCTAATACGAATAATCTGCAAAAGCAGCCTTGACAATGAGTGTTAAACCAATTCGTCCAGTTACTAGAACTGGTGTGGATGGCAGCAATACAGTATCATCCTGGCTAATGGCCCGCCACCAGCTACCCTGATACATGACCTGCCCAACCTGTTCGGCAGAGATCACCTCTACTACCGTTGCCTCGCCCCATTGAAGGGCTGGCCTAGGTAGAAATGTGTCGGATTCAAGAAACTGCTGTAGTATTACCCAGGGTGACGTTACAGCAGTACTCCAGAGCAAAATCGGTAACCAGTAATCAGCCTTAAAAAACTCAGGACCGAGCGTCATAGCGGTAGCTCCAACTGGACTGAAATGGCGTTTCATGATGTCATCATGACAGCTGTTGCCAGACTTCAAAATCTGGATCAGTCAGGAGTTTTGTTCCAACTAAATTCAGGAATTTTGTTCAGTCTTAATTCTTCGGTAAAGTCGTAGCAGCATAACAGAACAACATATTCCGACATGGTTCTGGAAAGTTCTGGAATATTCAGGTTACACTAGGCTCTGAGCAGCCGGGGTAGCACGCGCCTTGTCTAACCGATGGAATTTGACGATATTGTCAGACTAATTAATCGAGTCGCTCTAGAGCAAAAGGGGCGGCCACTGAAAGATGTAGAATGCCTCGTCTTCAAAGGAGCCTGGGAAAATCAAACCTACTCCGCTATGGCTGAGCAGGCGGGCGGCTATTCCGAAGACTACCTCAAGAAAGACGTTGGCCCCAAGCTCTGGCATCTGCTCTCTGACCTGGTGGATACCAACCGTCAGGGCATCAAGGTAACCAAGCGCAACATTCAGAACGTGCTGCAAAACTGGGCCAGCCAAGACGGCTTCGGGTTAGAAACAGCCTTGCCTACTTTAGCAGCCGTCGTCTTCAATGAACCACCAGTGGTTGCTGATGCTCGCCCTCAGCCCCAGCGCGCTGTGCGGGAGAGCCCGCCGGTCGATCTGTCTGACTTTTGTGGACGAGCCACCGAGTTGACCACTTTAACGCAATACATCGTGGCCGATCGCAGCCGGTTGATTTTACTATGGGGTCTCCCTGGGGTCGGCAAAACGGCTCTAGCGGCCCAGGTTGCCAGCCAGTTGCGTCCTTCAGTTGACCTCTGTGGCTATCTAGAATTGCCCGATGGCGCAACCGATACCGCAGTGCTAACCGCCCTGACCGATTGGCTAGCACCGGCAGCCAGTTCCCCACCTCCCCCTTCGGCCTCTATCGACTGGATCTTGCCGCAGCTAGAGCAACAGCGCGCGCTGCTAGTTTTAGATCGCTTGGAAGCGTTGTTTAAACCCCACGAGTTAGCAGGCACCTATCGCCCAGAGACAGAGGCTATTCGGCAACTGCTGTTGCAGTGGGCCACAGGGCATCACCGCAGTTGTATCTTGGCCCTCAGTCGCGAAAAGCCCTTTGATTTATCGTTCTGGCTAGCCGGGCGAGTGCGTGAACATCAACTGAAAGACCTCACCCTAGAAGACAGCAAATCCTTTCTTCAGCAGCACGGCGTTAAGCCTACCAGTGATGAGGATTGGGTCGCATTAGTTGAGCGCTACGGCGGTCATCCCCTGCTGCTTCAGAGCTTATCCATGACGCTGAAAGATGTCTACCAGGGGCAGATCAAACCATTCCTTGCCCAGCCCCGGTTGACCATTCCCGACCCGGTTAGCCGTAGCCTCAGGCAAGTTTTCCGCCGTCTTTCCGATGGGGAGCAAAGTCTACTGTACTGGCTGGCCCTGGCCCATGAGCCGGTCTCCCTGAGCAGCTTGAGTAACACGATGCAGCCCTATCCCGGTGCTGATGTAGTGCAGTCCCTATTGGCGCGATCGCTCTGCCTGGTGCGTTCAGGTGGTATTAGCAGCGACGAAGAAGATCCAACCCGCCTCGATTTGCCCGCTACCGTGCGATCGCTAGTCAACGCCGAGCTGGTGGAGATGTTACTGAACGAGATCCTGACCCAGCGGCTCGATTGGTTTAAGCGCTTGCCTCTGATTACCATGACAGCGCGAGAAGTGGTTCAAGCCCAGCAGCGCAACGCGCTCCTACAGCCCCTGGTAGCCCAGTTGCGCCAGCAGTTCCCCGGCGAAGCTGAGCTTAGCCAGCACGGCCAACAACTACACCAAGCCCTGCGGCAAAGCAGCCTGGGCCAACCTGGCTATGGAGCTGGCAATTTCCTCCACCTCTGCCAAAATCTCGACATCGGCGTCAGCGGATTTGATTTTTCTGATCTGGCCATCTGGCAGGCCGACCTTCGGCAAGTCAGTTTGCAGGGCGCTAACTTCACTCAATCCCGCTTCCGCAATACTGTCTTTGCCACCGCCCTGGGCCGTAGCCCGGTCGCGGCCTTTAGCCCCAATAATGAGTTCATGGTCACTGGCGATCACGAGGGCCGACTCCTGCTTTGGGAACTGAGCCTGGGTCGTCTGGTACAGGTGCTGGATGATGGTCAGGCCCAGGCCATCCATACCCTGGCCTTTAGCCCTGATGCCGACACCCTGGCTGTCGGCACCGACACCGGCCAGATCTGGCTCTGGCCCATGGGCGGCAGCCTCCAGGCCGATGCTTTATTTGACCATCAAGCCCCCGTTCGAGCTCTCGCCTTTAGCCCCGATGGCACCTGGCTGGCCTCGGGCGATGAAAGCGGCAGCATCTACCTGTGGGAACTGGCCTCTGGCATTTGCCAGACTCGCTGGACAGATCATCAGGCTGCCATCCATAGCCTGGCCTTTGACCCCACCAGTCAACGTCTGGTTAGCAGCAGCGAAGACCAAAAAACCTGTCTCTGGGATGTGGCCCAGGGTACTTTAGTAACCTGCTTTCAGGCCCGTTCAACCGCCTCTGTGCGCACCGCTGGCTTTTTGTCCGACCCCAACGACCCACAACGGCCACCCATGGCCTTTGCCGCTGGCTACGACGAGCACTGCCTGACGATTTGGGATATTGAAGCGGGCCGTCCCTGCTGGATTTTACCCACCGATGTGCAGGCTCTACCGGCTATGGCCCTCAGCCCCAATGGCCAATACCTGGTGTGCAGTCGCCAAGATTTCAGTGTTGCGGTTTGGGACATCCCCAGCCGCAAAGCCTGCTACACCCTGCCATCACTCACCTCCCCGGTTTGGATGCTGGCCTTTAGCCCCGATAGCCGCCAACTGATTACCGGCAGCGACTATGCCCTGCGCCTTTGGAATGCCCAAACGGGTTTTGGGCTGCGGAGTTTTTTGAGCCAGGCTCATCCCGTGGGTTGCCTGGCCTTCACCGCCGACGGGCACAAACTCCTCACCGGCCACACCGATACCCACCTGCGTCTGTGGCCAATTAGCACCGGCAGCAGCGGGGCTAGCAGTCCCCAAACCTTAACCGGCCACAATGGCGCCATTCACACCGTCGCCGTTAGCCAGGACGGTCAATGGTTGCCAGCGCCGCCGCCGATCAAACCATTGGCCTATGGCGCAGCGCCACTACGCGCTGTGAGCGAGTTCTACCGACCGCCGCTACCTTACTGGCCTTCAGTGCCGATAGCCAGTGGCTAGCTAGCGCTGGCGAAAAAAGCACCATTGTGCTCTGGGATGTAAATACCGGCCTTCCCCACAGCGATTTTCTGGGCCACGAAGCCCCTGCCTCCGCCCTCAGCTTTAGCCCCAGCGGTGACGGGCTAATGAGCGGCAGCCGTGACGGCACCATCTGCATCTGGCCCTTAACGCAGCCCGCCGCCGCTCAGGTGTTAACGGCCACCAGCGCCAGGTTCACAGTCTGGCCGTTAGCCCCGATGGCACCCAACTAGCCAGCGCCAGCCATGACGGCACCGTGCGCTGGTGGGACATTACCACTGGCCAACCGCTGGGCCTGTGGCACCACCCCGGCGGCCAGTGGATTCACAGCGTCGTGATTGACCCATCCGGCAAAATCCTCGCCATCACCAGCGATTCCCCCGACGTAGAAGTTTGGGCCGTGCAGCACAACCAGCCCCGCCGTCCCCTCAAGGGCCACAGCCACGACATCTGGGGCGTATTTGTCAGCCCCGACGGCACCTACCTGGCCACCGCCAGCCAGGACTACGAAATCCGCATCTGGCAGCTTGGCCTCGGTCGCTGTCAACAAGTCCTGCGGCCCGATCGCCCCTACGAAGGCGTCAACATTCGCGGCGCTAGCGGGCTCTCCCCCTCCGAAAGCGCCATGCTTAAATCCCTGGGGGCGATTGTTAGTTATTGAGGGAGGGGGCAGTAGGGCGAATTTGGGAGTCAGAATACAGGAGCTAGAATACAGGAGCTAGAAGGTAGGAGTTCCGGCCCTCTTGATGTCTAACTTTTGACTTCTATATTCCCCCCAAAACCTCCTCCACCGCCATCGCCCACCCCTGGGGAGCCACGCCCTCCGCTACCGGCCAGCCCCGCCCCGCCAACTCAGAATGAGGCCCATCCTGCCCCGGCACCACAATGGGATAATCCACTCGCTCCAGCAGAGGCAAATCACTAGGGCCGTTGCCCAGGCCGATGGTAGTCACCGCTTCCCCAGGCCAAGCCTCCTGATACACCCTCAGCAGGTGGTCCATCGCCTGACCTTTACCGGCCTCAGCCCCAACCAGGTGGGAGAAGCGGTCGCCCACCACCACCTGAAAGCCGATCTCCGCCGCCGTCCTCTGCAACACCTCAACCGTGACATTCCTAGGCGTCATAAAAGGTTCGCTAAATTCCCTGGCCTTGGCCCGCTGTGCTGCTTCCAGGGAAAGCCCGGTCAACTGGGCCACCTGGTCTACAGTCCAGTCGCCAAATCCCTTTAAAGGTCGGCCAATTTCCTGGGCCAGCACCTTTAGGGCCGCCCGTGCTGTCACATAGTTGCAGCCCAGTTGCTGCATTTGGTAGTCGCCCTGGGGTAGGCTGTCGGGCAGAGTTAGAGACAAAGGCGAGCCATAGATCGCGCTGCCATTTTCAACGATAAATGGCCCCGTCAGCCCCATGGCTTGCCGCAGCCATTCCACCTCCTGGCGAGTTTTGCTGGTTACGGGAACGACCGGAATCTGCCGCTGGGTCAGAGTCTGCACGGTGGGGATAGCCGCTTGATAATCATAGGTTGCCGCATTTAGGAGCGTGCCATCAAAGTCAGTAAATACTAGATATGCCATCGCCCTAGCCCCCCAATCCCAACTGAAATAAACCGCCCAAAGCCTATCCTAAAAGTACGGTAATAATCCAGCACAGCCCATGACTCTCGGTTTAGCCCTTGGCCATGACCCGGCCTCATCATCCCCTTCCCGTCCCCTCACCCTGGCCGTTATTGGTGACGTTCACGATCAGTGGAGTGCCCTCGATGCCCTGGCACTACACCACCTGGACGTAGATCTAGCACTATTTGTAGGGGATTTTGGCAACGAAGTCGTGGAACTGGTGCAACAAATTGCTGACCTTGACATGGCCAAGGCCGTCGTCCTGGGTAACCACGACGCCTGGTACACCGCCACCGACTGGGGCCGCAAAAAATGCCCCTATGATCGCCGCCAGGAAGATCGCGTTGAACAGCAGCTACTGGCCTTGGGAAATTGCCACGTCGGCTACGGACGGCTCGACCTACCCCACCTGGGCCTGTCAGTCGTAGGCGGACGGCCCTTTAGCTGGGGCGGCTCTGAATGGAAAAATCAAGCCTTCTATGCCCAGCGCTACGGCATTCACAACTTTGCCGAATCCATAGCCCGCCTGTACCAGGCCGTCGATGCCACCACCTGTAAGACGCTAATTTTTATCGGCCACTGCGGCCCCACGGGCTTAGGAGCCAACCCTGAAGACCCCTGCGGACGAGACTGGAAGCCCATCGGTGGCGATTTTGGCGACCCAGACCTGGCCGCCGCCATTGCCTACGCCAAAGCCATGGGGCAAGACCGTGCCCCTGGTCGCCTTTGGCCACATGCACCATAGCCTGCGCCACCGCAAAGACTGCTTGCGCCGCCAAATCCACCTGGATGACGATCAAACCCTGTATCTCAATGCCGCCAGCGTCCCCCGCTGGGTTCAGATCAACGGCGTTACCCACCGCAACTTCTCCTTAGTTACCCTCCAGCCGCATCGGGTTCAATCTGCCCGGCGGGTCTGGGTCAATGACAGCTACCAAATCACCACCCAAGAGCCGCTATTTGTAACCTCCGTAGCACTGAAATCCACCTAATTCACTGGGATAGTGAACTCTACAGGTATACTCAAGCCATAGGGGCAAACGATTACCGCTCATGCAATATTTAGCCAAGGTGCAAAAAAAAGCGTTCTTAGGGGGGGCAGAGCTAGCCCTATTAGCTGTGCGTACCTCCGAAACCACTTGGGAACGAGTGCCCACCGAGCGCATAATCGAAACAACCCATCTGCTGACCCATCAGGAAGGTAACTTGGTTCTAGTCGAGCTAGACGGCCTCAACCAGATTACCGCCATCGAGGATGCCACCACCTGGATTCTTACTGTCATCGATGGCTACCTCAGCTACGGCCTTACCCCCGCCGCCCTAGAGGAAGAAATTGAACGCGCCGAACGCTGGCGACAATCCCTCACCCTTAAAAGCCAGGAAGTTGACCGCCGCGCCCTCGAAACCGCCGCCCGCCGAGACGAAATCCAGGAGCTAGAACGCAACCTTAAACAGGAGCGCGAAGAACTCGAACGCCGCTGGGACGACCTTAAGCAGTTTGAGGTCGAGAAGCCTTCTCAACCACCGGAAGACGGGTGAAGGCAGAATTCAGAATTCAGAAGACAGAGACTACTCCCTGACCTCCTGACTCCTAACTCCTAACTCCCCAGACCAGCCTAGCGCGACGTCACCAGCACCACACCGAACATAATCAGTCCCAACCCCGCCACCCGAGTAGGCGGAATCGGTTCATTAAACACCCAATAGCCAATCAACACGGAGCTGATGTAAATCAGCGAAGCCGCTGGCGCGGCAATGCTAAGCTTGACCCGTGTTAACAGCAGAATGTAGGACACAGCGCCTATTCCATAGGCCGCCAGACCCGCCACCAGAGCTGGAGTTGTAGCAATTTTAAGGATGTGGCTAATCGCATTGTCGCTCGTCACCTTCCCCAACTGGAGCGCGCCTAACTTCAGGCAAAGCTGCCCAACACTACTGGCTACAACTGAAATGAACAACAGTCCAAGTTCTTGGGGAGTCACACCGGCATCCTCGCACGCAACAATAACCCAGCACTCACAGCGCTAGTCAGGCATCATACTGGAAGTCTGCCCGCGAGGAAAGAGCAACCTCAACTCAAACTCGGTCAATTCCCAGGTTAAGCGGCGGATGACCTGGCACGCTAGGATGAGTCTATTCGCCTACCTGGGAATCGCCCATGCCTGGTAAAACCCTTCTGCTTGGCTTGCAAGCCGACCAATTTCGCCACCCCCTCGATCTGGAAGCGACACGAGTCTTAAAACAGTTACCAGGGCTGGATGTTATGGTGCGCCTGGCGATGGCCCCTTTGGCGGAGCAGTTTTTTTTATCTGGATAATATCGCCTCTAGTGTGCGGGTGAGCGATCTCCAATTGCCCACCTTGCACACCTCCCTCGTCGAAGCCTGCCAAATTCTAGACCTTGACGTACCAGAACTGTACGTGCGGCAAAACCCCGTTCCCAACGCCTACACCTTTGCCATGCGCGGCAAGCGCCCCTTCATCGTCATTCACACCTCCCTGCTAGAGTTACTCACCCCAGGCGAAACCCAGGCCGTCATCGCCCACGAACTGGGCCATCTCAAGTGTGACCATAGCGTCTATCTCACCCTGGCTAACCTACTCACCCTGGCCGCCAGCCAGCTACCCTTGGGAGAAGTCCTAGCGCAAAACCTGCAATCCCAAATGATGGAGTGGGTACGCTGTGCAGAGTTTACCTGCGATCGCGCCGCCCTGCTGGTGGCCCAGGATCCGCGCACTGTCGCGTCCTTGCTGATGAAGTTAGCCGGGGGGTCTTCCTGCCTGGTGAATGAGCTTAATGTAGACGCTTTTCTCGACCAGGCCCGCTCCTACGATGCCATCAGCAACGATGCCCTGGGCGATGCCCTCAAACAAATCCGCACCCAGGGGCTTACCCATCCGGTGCCGGTGCTGCGGGCGCGCGAAATTGACCGCTGGGCCAGTAGCCAGGACTACTATGCCCTGGTTAAAAATCCTCCAGTTCAGTATAATGAGGATTCATCCAAGGGCGGATGGCGAAATTGGTAGACGCACCACACTCAAAATGTGGCGGCCTTACGGTCATGCGAGTTCGAGTCTCGCTCTGCCCATATGAACAGCACACCACTGGGACGGTACTTGACGCTGGCTGAGGTCTGCACCTGTACGCAGACCTACAACCGTTACGCCGACGAGATTAATCCCTCTCCCAAAAATCCGGAAGAAACGTTGCCAGCCCTGGAGGCGCTGTGTCAGCACATTATCGACCCAATCATTGACGAGTTTGGGCGAGATCGCTTCCATCTCACCTACGGCTTCTGCTCTGTGGACTTAAAACGCTGGCTAGCCAAGACAGATCCCGTAACCGGAAAAAAGCACGGCATCGTCACCCCCAGCCTGGACCAACACATGGCCCATGAGGTGAATCGGAATGGGCAGTACTACTGCGATCGCCTTGGTGCCGCCTGCGATTTTCGTATCCACAACCTACCCAGCGATGCCCTAGTGGACTGGATAGTGACCCAAAACCTCCCCTTCGACTCGCTCTATTTCTATGGGCACAACCGCCCCATCCACATTAGCTATGGCCCCCAACACAAGCGCGCTCTATGGACCTTCACCGCCAAAGGCACGCCCACTCAACGCGGGATTGAGCACTGGACAATGGCGAAGGATTAGCCAAACGTATCCCGATATTCGTTTAGCAGGGCCAGCACCTGGGATAGTCGGCGTTGATTGAGTGCCGAAGGATCGGCCAAAAAGCTCAGGAGTGCAAAATCTCGTTCAGTTTCGATTCGTTCGCGTAGCGTGACCGACAAGGTCAAATTCGGCGAGTCGCTTGTTCTTGTGCCTCAGTTCTTCGTTGTTCTTCCTCAATTCTTCGTTGTTCTTCCTCAGCCAGACGATCTGTTTCTCGGTTTCGACGGTCTCACTCAATGCCGAAATTAACCAGCGCCACCAGGATGGCTGCCACAGTGAGCCGGTTGCTCCAGAGTCGGGGGCTGGCGACTTGTCCGAGGAAGGTGAAATCCGTTTCATCGTAGAACCTCAAAAAGGCGATGCTGATAATCAGAATGGTGAGGCTGGTTCCTGACGTGCGGATCCGGTTGATTTAGTAAGGGACACGCTCGATATCGGTCTTTGAGAAATCTTCCCCCTTGAACAACAGCGGTTGCTTAGAGATTTTGGCCAGAGCATAGGGAGCAACAATCACCCAGGTTGAGCTTAGCTGGATGGCGACCCTTGCCATAGTTAAAGTAGGCTTGACGAGCAATCTCTGCTTGCTGGGCTGACAGCGGCACCAGGGCAATTGAACTTTCTTGAATAAGTAAATCTAGCTGAGCCAGGCCGGATGTGCTGTAGCGCTGACCAATGACGATGGAGGTCTCAACAAAAGACAGAGTTGAAACCAGCCGATAGGAACGGCTGGCAATGAGTTCCCCAAAAATGGAAGCTTCATCTTCACCGGAGAGAATAGCTACGAGAGCTGAGGAATCAATGACCATTTACTCAGGCAACCCAATGTCGTTATAGCCCAGAATGTCATCGGCAGAGCGTTCATCTAGAACTGGCAGGCTGGCACAAGCTTGGCTGATAGCTTTGATGAGATCTGCAACGGATTTACCTGTCACGGATGCCGCGTATCGTTCTAGCTCAAAGGGCGTATCTTCACCGCCACCGATTTGTGGGTCAGCATCACGGTTACATCCTGGTTTGCAATTTGATGCAGACCCTCGATATGGAGAATGCCATCGGCTCCAATATGGGACTGAACGTGAATAGGAAGATTCATAGCAGGAATGATGATTCTCGTGAATCCAGCTTAACCCACGGCAAACTCCGTAAACTGGCGTTTAAAGGGGGAGTGGAAGCCCAGCACAATATCCTGTTTGGGCACCCCGCGTTCCACCAGTTCATTGGCCATACCGCCCTCGGTGCCATCGTGCTGAATCCAGATTTTGCCGTCTTTAAGGTCGAGGTGCAGCACGCAACCGTAAACTCGGCGTTTGTTAGACCAACCGACATGGACGACCTGGTAGCGAGTCTTCTACGAAGAGGCTGCGCCAACGCGCTGGGTATCGAAAATAACCTCGGTTTCCAGCTCGGGATTATTGAAGTAAATCTTATCGAAGCCCTCGGTCACGGGTCGTTTACCTATGCCCTGCTGGAAGGCTCTACCCTGCAGAGAGCCAATAACTGCGCCACGGTGGAACGGCTAGACCAGTACCTGCGGTACCAGGTGCCCATCCTGAATGGGCAGCAGAGAGTCGGTTTCAGCCTTCACCTCGACGCGGTTGACGCCGCCTTCGGCCTGAAATTCATCGCCGTGCCCCACGTGGGCCAACACGGCAGGGGCACCCAGGGAGCGGCTAAGGGTCAGTAGAACAGAGCTGAGCAATGGAGTCGATTTCATCATGTCTTCTCACGACAACGGAAAGATTGGGACAAAAAGCCCTCATAAATTGCCATAGAGGAGATGAAAACCAGGTGAAAATTAGTGGGTGAGAGGGTAAATTACCAAACCCAGTAGGGCAGAAACCAACACAATCAGCGGTTCGGGCAGCTTCTTTTTGAAGATCAGCAGCAGCACCAGGGTGATAACGGCCACGATCACCGTGGGAATATCTACTAGAGATCGCTTCCCAAGCACCACCACTGCGCCAGTGATCGCCCCAATCGCCGCCACCGTTACCCCTTCGACAAAAGCCGCTACTCCCGGCTGCTTGCCGTGCTTCTTGAAGTACGGCGCTGGAATAATCGTAAACAGATAGCAGGGGAGAAACGTGGCTAGGGTGGCTACAATCGCCCCAGACAGCCCCGCCACCAGGAAACCAATAAACCCGACTGTAATCACAATTGGCCCTGGCGTAATCATCGCCACCGCCACGGCATCGACGAATTGCTCAGAATTGAGCCACTGCAAGTCATTCACCAGGCCGCCGTAGAGAAAGGGCACGATCGCCAGACCGCTGCCAAACACAAACGCCCCCGCCTTGCCGAAGAAGGTGAAAATTTGCCAGAGAATGCCTGGATCGGTGGCTGGAACCGCCATAAGGGTGGGCAGAAAGGGCACTACAGCAAAACTAGACAGCCGTTTGGGACCCCACTGCTGGGGGGGAGCCTTCACCAACCACACCAGCACCCCCGCCGCCAAAATCAGAGCAATTTTCTCAGACTCGGTGATCACTGTGACCGCCGCCGAGACAATGTAGATCGCCCAAAACAGCCAGTCTCGGCCAATGGTTCTCACCGTAAGCTTGTAGCTGCTGTTGGCAATGATGCCGATTACCGTGGCACCAACGGTGTAAAAAATGGCCTGCATCCAGGGCAGACCGCCATAGATGGTGTAAGCCCACCCCAGCGCCAGCACCATCAAAAAGGCCGGGAGGGGAAAGATCAGCCCCGTCAGCGTTGCACCCAGGGTGCCGTAGTGGACATAGCCCATGTAGATCGCCAGTTGCTCGGCCAGGGGGCCAGGGGCTAACTGCGCTAGAGATAGCCCTTCCTTGTAGTCTGACTCAGAAATCCAGCCGCGCTCTTCGACTAGGTCGCGCTTCATGTAGCCCACCAGGGCAATGGGGCCGCCAAAACCCCAGGTGCCCAACTTGAGGAAGTAGAGCACCAGTTGCCCCAGGGAGTAGGGAGGCTTAGAAAGTTCGGGTGGCAGGTCTTCTTGCCGATTGATAACATCGGTCATGGGCTGACTCCTAGGACGACAGAACAGCGCCTTCTGAGGCCATCCAGAAGAGGCTCAATCAAAACTGTAATGTCTGTTTAGTTTACAGGCAACACATGTTGCATAAAGATTTAATGTGCCTCGCTCAGCTCGCGGATCAGCGGCCTCAGGTATTCAAGGATGCGGTCACGGGCAGCCATCGGGTTTTGGCTGGCAGAGGGAATATCGTTCCAGTTGGTGATGGTAGGGCCATTGGCAGCCAGCCTCTGCACATCACACCCCAGCGACACAACCCGCAAGGCATTGGCGAAATCCTCTAGAGTCACCCGCCGTGGCACGTTCTGGGAGACGTCAATCCCCTCAGATTGGAGCATGTCTACAACAGCGGCGGCGACTTCAGCATCGGGCTCCGTTCCGGCTGAGGCGGCTTTAATGGCTAAGCCTGCTTCAGCGGCCAGGCGGTCGAAATAGGCGGCTGCGATCACGCTCTTGGCTGCATTGTGGGGGCATAGAAACAAAACGGTAGGGTTCATGGGATTGCCTTAATTGAAGGACGAGGGGAAAGCGACGTAGATACTTTTATGGCGTCCTGAGTCAACGCCACATAGAGCCCTTCAAAAAGAGCCACCCCGTGAGTTTCCAGGGCATCGTCTGAGAAATTGGCAAGGAGCCATCCCCTCAGCAAGGCGTCTACGCCAGCGGTCTGGGGTTGCTGATAGTGCCCATCCCGTAGGTCAATTTCATGTACAACTTGGCCTAAAACCTGTAGTCCTGGATCCTCTAAGCCAAAGGCTTTGACCATCACTTCAAAAGTGCATAGATTGCCCTGGTGCTGAAACTCTCCTGTGCTTATATCAAAGGCCACCTCGTCGGGAGCGGCCTGCTTGGCGTAGCGAACGATGGCGTTGGGGTCAATGAAGCGGCGAATCAGCCAGATGCAGGCCAGGCGGTCAACATGGGGTCGGGGCCGAGTCACCCACTGCCGATGCTGATACTGCTCAATGGTGGCAGAGACAATGGCGATTGACTCCTCTGGGGCTGCCATAGCCTGAGCAATTTGGTTAAGGTGAGCCATTACCTGTGTGCCTTCGGGGCAGTCAAAAAAGTCAATCCGGCGGGTGTCGGCATGGCGTTTGTAAAGCTTTTCCAGACTGTCTTGGAGATGGCTGCGCGCCGCCGGGTCAGCGAGGTCGTCCAGGGTTGCAGCCAGTTCTTTAATCTCGGTTTCAATGGCGGCATATTCGTCTCGGCGGGCAGCGCGAAACCGCTCAATGATCGCCGAGTCAGCCAATCCTTCAAATTGCTCAACCCGCATAATCAGTGCCTCTCCCTGGGCCTTTTGCACCTCCTGCGCCAGCCATTGGAAGTCTTCCAGGCATTCATCCCGCTGAGGTAAAACTTGAACGCTGTTAAAGGCGATGGCCCCAATCCGCCGCAACCGCCGCCACAGCGTAACCCGTGGACCAGACGACGCCTTCGAGGGTAGGGAATAGGAAAAAACCAGCCAGCTCAACCTGATGCCTCTAAACCTATTATCCAAGAAACAATTATAAAGCCTATGTGCAATAGGTGTTGCTTTTGTATTTTGAATTCAAAGATGCGGGTTTAAAGAACTACATAAGAAAAATTGAAGAAAGCAACTTTATTTGCAGTCTCTCCACGCTCATCAACCCAGAAGTTATCAGGCCAATAAGTTAGTGTCCAATAGTCTGATTTGCTAGTTAGTCGCCACATCGCCTCGATACAACTGATGACTTGGAAAATCTTCCCGCAGGGCTACCCGTGTGAATAGCTCAAATTTCATGACCTTGCCTCCTAAGCCGTCAAAGATAATGGAATCGGCATGTCACCCACCGAGCAGAGCCGCATTTTAAGCGATTTTACCGGGTAAATAGCCATCGCTCTCGCAAAACGGGCGGCAGCGGGCTAGGGTTAGCCATTAGCAGAAGGGCGATCGCTAAACCCTACCAGGTCAGCTTTAACCCCTGCTGCACCATAAAGGTCTGTAGGGATGGCATGTAGCCCTGGGGAATCACCTCTGGTGCGTCGTGGATGGGGGTATCGGCAGACACCAGCCAGCCCGCCGTTACCCCAGCGGCGGCCCCCACCTGCCACTCACCATAGTGGACACGGGTAGCGGCGTTGGCAATGTGGGTAGCGGCGATGGCCTTACCGCCGATCAGCACATTATCCACCCCCCTGGGGGATCAGGCTCTCCAGGGGAATTTGAATGGGCTTAACGGCAGGCTCCTGGGCCGGGGCACTAACCGCTTCACCGGAGGGTTGCCAGTTGCGGTAGCGGCAGCCGTGAATATCAATGGCGTAGTGGGTAGCCCCTACGGCGGTGGGACCAAATTCTCGCTGGTCGGGGAACTGGTAACGGAGGTCATTTTCGCGAATCATGAAAGCATCCTGGCCGTAGGCGGGGCGGCCCAGAATCCGTCGGCCTTCCCGCAGGTAGGGCACCATGCTAAGGCCAGAGCGGGTACCCATCGGACTATCGACTCCGTATAAATAGGTGAGGGGATAGTCTGGCGTGGCCTGGGTTTCTAGCAACCACCGGGCAAACATCAGGGCATTCTCTTCCGCAAACTGGAGGGCCGATTGGGACAGCCCCCCCATCCAGTTTTGGTATTGGCCGGTAGCCGCCAGCTCACGCTCAGGCAAAATTAGAGGCGGATTCATCCAGTTCCAGTCGTTCCCCTGGTTCCAATTAATCATCGAAATATCGCCGTAGGCCGGGCGACCCCGTGTAGGGGTTGTTGCGAGTTTGGCTGGTAATGCGGCGATAGTGGAACACGCTGCGCCCGGCAAAGAAAGGAAACCCCTCCAGGCTATAGCCGGCCTGATGCTCCTGAAGACTGTAGGTTGGCTCTAGACGAGCCAGGGCGGCCAAGCTGTCGCCGTTGTCGTTGTGAATGGCCAGCCCAAAGGGATAGGTGAACGCCTGGGTGCAGGCCGGGTTATCAAATTCAGCCGCATTGGGTTCGCCGGTGGTGGCCTTAGCCTCGGAGCCCAGCCGGTGGGGAATTTTGGCCCAGCCTACCAATTCTCCCGTGTCGGTAGCGTCAATGACAACCATCGACTGCCCAGCAGGAGGCTGAAGCTTAACAGGGACTCGGTCAAAAGGGCAGCACTGGGGCGACCAGCTATACCAATCGTGCAGTTCTGCCGACAGGCGACCCTGGGGGATATAGT
>JAAUUR010000055.1 GCA_012031045.1 Leptolyngbyaceae cyanobacterium SM2_5_2 | reverse complement strand
CGGTAACGCTAACGGGCAGCGGCCCAGCCGGGTCTGCGGTGGCAGCAGCAGCGGCTCGCCACATTAAAAAGGCGGTGTTGGAACTGGGAGGAAGCGATCCTTTTATCGTGCTACCTAGTGCGAATCTAGCAGATGCGATCGCGACTGCGGCCCAGGCTCGCTTGCTCAACAATGGTCAGTCCTGCATTGCGGCCAAGCGGTTTATTGTCCACGAGGCCATCGCCGAGGCGTTTGAAGCGGGCCTACGAGATAAATTTGCCGCCCTTACTGTCGGCGATCCGATGCAGGCGGGGATAACCGTGGGGCCATTGGCCACGCCTTCGATCTGTGAGGAACTGGAGCAGCAGGTCAAGGCCTGTTTAAGCCAGGGTGCTACCGCCCTGATTGGGGGGGATATTTCTGCCCTGAAGGCTCAACTACCCGCAGAATTTCAGGGGGGCAACTGGTTCCCTCCGACGATTTTGACCCACATTCCCCCCGGCACCCCCGCCGATCAGGACGAGTTCTTTGGGCCTGTGGCTCTGGTGTTTCGGGTGGCGGATCTGGATCAGGCGATCCAAATCGCTAACTCCACCCCCCTGGGGCTGGGCGCTAGCGGCTGGAGCCAGGTACCGGCGGAACAGGAGCGGTTAATCAACAAGCTAGAGGCCGGGGCGGTATTTATTAACGGGTTGGTGAAATCTGACCCTCGTCTGCCCTTTGGCGGCATTAAGCGCTCTGGCTATGGTCGTGAACTGGGCCGAGAGGGAATTCATGAATTCGTCAACATTAAAACGATTTGGGTGAAATAACTGGCCATCACAGCATTGGCTGGGTGGCGTTCATTAAGGTAAATGCAAGCGACCATTCACCACCTTGCCCAGGAATGACTCCAACCGAATTGCACCTACTTTCACCGATTTGCCCACTAACTGCACATCAATGAGGGATCATGAATACTGCTGAATTACTAGTCCAGTGCCTTGAAAATGAAGGCGTCGAGTATATTTTTGGCTTGCCTGGCGAAGAGAATTTGCAGCTTTTGCAAGCGCTTCGCAGTTCGTCTATCCAGTTCATTACCACTCGCCACGAACAGGGCGCGGCCTTTATGGCCGATGTCTATGGTCGGCTTACGGGTAAGGCGGGCGTTTGCCTCTCTACCCTGGGGCCAGGGGCTACTAACCTGATGACCGGCGTAGCGGATGCAACCCTAGATCGGGCACCGCTGGTGGCGATCACCGGCCAGGTCGGCACGGATCGCATGCACATCGAGTCGCACCAGTACCTTGACCTGGTGGCCATGTTTGCACCGGTGACGAAGTGGAACGCCCAGATTGTGCGCCCCAGCAATACCCCGGAAATTGTCCGCAAGGCGTTCAAGCTGGCTCAGTCTGAAAAGCCGGGAGCCGTTCACATTGACCTACCCGAAAATATTGCGGAAATGGAGGCGCAGGGTAATGTTCTGCGGCGAGATAGCCAGGAAAAAACCTACGCCTCGATGCAAAGCATTCAGCAGGCCGCGGTAGCCATTTCTCAGGCGACCAACCCCATGATTCTGGTCGGCAACGGGGCCATTCGTGCCCGTGCCAGCGAAGCCCTCACCGAGTTCGCCACCCAACTTAATATTCCGGTAGCCAACACCTTTATGGGTAAGGGCGTGATTCCCTACACCCATCCCCTGGCCCTGTGGACCTTTGGGTTGCAGCAGCGGGATTTCATTACCTGCGCCATGGAAACCGCCGATTTAATCATTGCCGTGGGCTACGACCTGGTGGAATATTCCCCCAAGCGGTGGAACCCCGACGGCAAACTGCCGATTCTCCACATCAACCTGACCCATGCCGAAATTGACAGCAGCTACATTCCCAAAGTGGAGGTAATTGGCGATATCTCCGACTCTCTGCACGAAATTTTGAATCGGGTGAAGCGTCCAGGACGGCCAGGGCCAGCGGCTCTGAAGGTGCGCGACGATATCCGTAACGACTACGAGCAGTATGCCGACGACTACGGCTTCCCGGTGAAACCCCAGAAGCTGATCTACGACCTGCGCCAGGTGCTTGGCCCTGAAGACATCGTGATTTCTGATGTGGGTGCCCACAAAATGTGGATTGCCCGCAACTATCACTGTTTGCGCCCCAACACCTGCTTAATCTCTAATGGGTTTGCGGCCATGGGCATTGCCATCCCCGGTGCCCTGGCGGCTAAGCTGGTGCATCCCAACCGCAAGGTGGTAGCGGCCACAGGCGACGGCGGCTTTATGATGAACTGTCAGGAATTGGAAACCGCCCTCCGCATTGGTACGCCCTTTGTTACCGTCATCTTTAATGACGGCGGCTACGGGCTGATTGAGTGGAAGCAGATGAACTACTACGGTGAGTCATCCTTCATCCACTTCACCAATCCAGACTTTGTTAAGCTGGCCGAAAGCATGGGGTTGAAGGGCTATCGAGTGGAAACTACGGAAGACTTTGTGCCTATCCTTAAAACCGCGCTGGATGACAATGTGCCCGCCGTAATTGACTGCCCGGTGGATTATCGGGAAAACCTACTGTTCAGCCAAAAAACGGGTGATTTGAGCTGTTTGATTTAGCCCACCCAAGGATAACCAATCAAAGGACAGGGTCTCCCTTGCCAGGTGGGGTGAACCAGCGCAGGGTGAAGGGCGGCCTACCTTTGCTGGCAGCTTCTAGCCGCGCCTGTAAAGACAAAACCCGCCTAGGCGGGTTCATGAACTCCAACCCCCAACCCCTTGAACCAGAGATGGTCCAGGGGGCAGCTGGGGTTGCCCTGATGCGGGCCGACCGGGCTAATGCCAACCGGAGGGATCTAGACCTTCTAGACCTAGACCTAGGGGGGGTTGACTCATCTCTTGAATGGTTCTGCGCCGAATTTCTAAAATTTGGCCAATTTCCCTGGCAAAACTGGGCTGGCGATCAATCATTTGGTTGACTACGGTAGCGTCAATCATCATCACTTCTAGGTCTTCGACGGCGATAACGGAGACAATGCTGGGTTCACCAGAAAAGAGCGCCATTTCCCCGAAAAACTCGCCAGCCTTAAGGGGGAGTACCTCCATCTCTTGCCCAAGTTCGTGACGAGTTGTGAGAACCGCCTGCCCAGATACGATGATATAAAGCGCATTCCCCGTGTAGCCTTGCCGTACAACCGTTTCTCCAGCGGCAAAATGCTGGAGCACGATTCCGTCTGAGGAGTTTTGCAGGTTTTCCTGCTCCCTATCTAGGGGTACAAAGGCCGGTAGAGAATTGAGACCATTGGTAAACTTTTTGGAGAGGTTTTGGGCTTGGGTGGTGGGGCCGTGGAAGTGGTAAACCGTGCGGATTGGGAAGGGAATGGTTAACTGGTGTCGTTGGGCGGCGTACCACACGCGAGTCATGAATCGATCGCGAATTTCCTCCAGTTCACCATAGTCGCGAATGAAGAATTTGACCTCGTAGGTGACGGCAAAATCATCGTAGGAAAGGGTAAAAATTTGGGGCTCAGGGTCAGCCAAAATGCCTTGGGTTTCCAGTGCTGTACTTTTAAGCACCTGCCGGGCCAGGTTAGGAGGGTCGTTATAGGAAAACCCAATACGAATGCGCTCTGCATGGAGTTGAAACGGCTGGTTAAAGTTGCGAATCGTTTCGCCACTGATTACTTTATGGGGAATCACTACCATTTCGCGCTCCAGGGTTTGTAGCCGAATCGCTCGCCAGTTAATGTCAATCACCTGGCCGACAACCCCACCGACATGGAGCCAGTCGCCCACCGAAAAAGGACGCTCAAACAGCAGGGCAATGCCCGACATGACGCTGCCGAGGGTATCTTGCAAGGCCAAGCCAAGGACGATGGAACTCACTCCCAGAGCCGTTACTAACCCGGCTAAATCAGCATTCCACACCGTGGCGAGCACAATGGCGGTACCCAGCAAAATCAAAAATAGCCGGGCCAGGTCAATCAGTAGTTTGGGCACCCGCGATCGCCAGGTGCCCACCTCAGCCTGTTCAAACAGCAGCACATTTAGCAGCGATAGCGCCCCGTGGATGACCACGATCCACAGCAGCGTTTCTACGGTTTTGAGCAGCCGCGCGTCAGTATCCAGGATGAGCAAGTGCTGCATAAACAGCAGCAGCACCAGCACCGGCAAAATTAGATTGCGCACCAGGCGCAGTGTACTGGCCAACGACCGCCCCTGGCGCTTTAAACGGTGGATTACCTCACCTAGAAAAATTGACATGGCCGCAAAGCCGACCACCAGGGTGATGGCCCAAATCCACATCTCAAGTTGGGTGGCAGAGGTCGTCATGGACGGGGAATCTCCTCAGCATCAACGGGTAAACGAGTACTTTTTAAGCGCCAGGCACTCAGCTTACCGCTGCCATTGGCGTCTAGGTTGCCCACAGCCTCAAACTGGTAGAGGTCGTAAAGCCGCTGATGGACGGCATCGGAGACTAAAATTCCCCCAGGTGGGCAATGCTCCTTGAGGGTGCTGACCAGGTTAATTGTGTCGCCCCAAACATCGTAGATAACCTTATTGCGGCCAACTATACCGGCGACTAAATCCCCTGAATTAATGCCAATTTGCACATTTAGATGAAAGCCTCTTTCTAGGTTAAATCGGCGAATAATGCCCAGGATATCAAGGGCAAAATCAATGGCGCGTTTGTCATGATCCAGGTAAGGAATGGAGAGACCACACACCGCCAGGTAGCTGTCGCCAATGGTTTTTATTTTTTCCATGCCGTAGCGCTCCGCTGCTTCGTCAAAGGCACTAATCAAATCATTCAAAATAGCCACAGATTCGTAGGCACTCAGTGACGCAGATAGTTTGGCAAACCCGGTCAAGTCTGCAAATAATACCGCCACATTAGAAAGGTCTTCGGCAATATTCTTTTCTCCGCGCTGCAGGCGTTTAGCAATAGAGGCTGGAAATACGCTCAGCAGCAGTTGTTCATTCTCCTGGTTTTTTTGCTCTACTAAATTAGTTTGGGTACGCAAGCTTCGCACCATGGCATTAAAGGAAGAGCCTAACTCGCCAAATTCATCCTCGGTTTCGAGTACTGAAATGGTATCTAGCTCACCGGCGGCCACCTTACGGGCACTGGCAATCAAGTTTTGAATAGGTCTGACAAAGAGATGAGCCAACCCCATGGCTAGCAAGGTCACTACTAGCAGCAGCAGCGTGGCTGACACTAAAATTTGTCGCTTGAAGGAATAAATGGGCGCATAGGCTTCGGTCAAGTCTATTTCTGACAGAATCACCCAGTTAAGCCCCTCAATTTCCAGAGGTTCATAGGAACTCAGCACCGGAATGCCCCGGTAGTCATTAATAATTTGGGTGCCTTCCTGGCCGCGTAGCCCCGCTTCTACGGCTTGGGTTTGAACCCGCTGCTGCAAAATAGAGGTGCCGTACTGTTCAATGCGGGTAATGTCAGCATCTTTGACACCAATGGCCCGCAGGCTGGCGGCATAGCCCTCTGGATCTTGCACTAAAAACCGCGATACTGACCGCATCAAAAAATCGTTGCCGACTAGATAGGTTTCACCCGTTTCCCCCAGACCATCGCTTTCCCACGACTGGTTGCCAGTCATTACCGCATTAATATCATTCACCGGTAGCTGAAACGCCAGCACCCCAATTAGCGTTGAGCCGTCAAATATGGGGGCGGCAATAAAGGCAGCGGGTGCTCCATAGGAGGGCGTGTAGGGTTCAAAGTCTTCTATCCAGGCGTAGTCTCGTTCTTTAGCCGTCTGCACCTTAGCCACCAAGCGAGCCAGGTTGCTGTCTTTATAGGGCCCCGTTTGCAGGTTGCTGACGTAGTCCGTTTCCTTGAACACCGTGTAGACAATGTTGCCCTCGGTGTCGATTAAAAACATGTCGTAATAGCCAAATTTTTCAATGATATTCCGAAAAATTGGGTGATAGCGAGCATGAATAGCGCTGTACTGGCTGCCGTCTGCGGCTCGGTCAAGCTGGTGCTTTTCCCCGACCGGGTTGGGGTTAGCGGCAATGTAGTAATACTGTAGATAACGACCAGCCGCCGTCTGTGGCAGGTAGGATTGCAGGATAGGCGTACCTTCCTCCACCTTGGCCAAGCGGGTGAGTAACTCTTGCTGGTAGTAGGTGGTTAAGGCGGGGTTAGCGGCGGGCGGCACGGTAGCCGTTTGCAGATCTTCGACAGCGGCGTCAAATTCTGCCATAGCGCTGACTATCGCTGGGTTTTCGCCCATGGTCTGAGCGTGGTAACGAATCGTCTGAAAGTAAGACTCAATTTGGTGCGCCTTAGAAGCTCGCACACTGGTGAGCTGGTTAAATACCCGTTCGGTCAAATTCATCTGGCCGCTGCGGTAGCCCAAATAGGCCGTGATCAAGGTTGATAGCCCACTCACCGCTAGCAGCATAATGATGAGCTTAGACTTGATACTCAATTGGTTTAGGGATCGCATAGCCGCATTGACCCGCCCAGATACTGCTAGACAAATGTAGTCAGCAGTGTAAGAGACGGTAGCCGTTAATACTGTATTCCTTCGAGCAGAATGGGCAGACCGCATGGGGATTGAGTAAAACCTGGCTCTGTAGCGGTCTTGCCCTGGGCCGCCGGTGGCCCAGGGCCGCAGGGTGCTCTATGATTCATCAATCTCAATCATAAATCTGACACAATAGAGAGCGATGCCGGGGAGGGCTTGCCAATGACCGTAGAAACAGCGATGACTCGCCACTATCAGCAGGTGTTAACGCTGCGATCGCAGGGTAAGTCTCTCCAGCGCTTTACTCACCAGGTACAGGACGTTGTGCAGGCGTCGGGAGTGGTGACTGGGCTATGTACGGTGTTTTTGCGCCATACCTCTGCCAGCTTGATTATTCAAGAGAATGCCGATCCCGATGTGCTAGTAGACTTAGAAAACTTTTTAGCTAAGCTGGTGCCTGAAGGCTACCACTACGTCCACAGTACCGAAGGCCCAGACGATATGCCCGCCCACATTCGCACCGTACTCACCCACACCTCCGAAACAATTCCTGTGATGAATGGCCGCTTAGCCCTGGGCACCTGGCAAGGAATTTACCTGTGGGAGCATCGAGCCCGAGGCTCAGCCCGTGAGGTAGTGGTTCACGTAACAGGCTATTAATGATGGCTGATCACACCGCTGACGGCTTTGACCCGCTGGGTTTTAGCGCCATTCCAACTCCGCCAGAGGGCTTTAGATCAGGCTTTGTGGGCATTGTAGGGCGGCCAAATGTAGGCAAATCTACCTTGATGAATGCCCTGGTGGGGCAAAAAGTGGCCATTACCTCCCCCACCGCGCAAACAACCCGTAACCGCCTGCGTGGCATTCTTTCTACCGACCAGGCCCAAATTATTTTTGTAGACACCCCCGGCATTCACAAGCCCTACCACGAACTGGGCAAAATTTTGGTCAAAAATGCCCGCATGGCCATTGATTCTGTTGATGCCACGTTGTTTGTGGTGGATGGCAGCGTTGCGGCGGGGCGGGGCGACGAATTTGTGGCCGCCTTGCTAACCCAGAGCCAGGGGCCAGTGATTTTGGGCGTGAACAAGATCGATCAGCAACCGGCGGATTGTGCGGCCATTGACACCAGCTATCAGGCTATGGCGGCAGCCCACGGCTGGCCTTTGGTGAAGTTTTCGGCCCTCCAAGCAACCCAGCTCGATGCTCTGCTGCAAACGCTCGTTACCCAACTAGAGCCCGGCCCCTACTACTATCCCCCAGATCTTGTCACCGATCAGCCCGAACGGTTCATCATGGGAGAACTCATTCGAGAGCAGATTCTGCTCCACACGCGCGAAGAAGTGCCCCATTCGGTCGCCATCGGTATTGATCGGGTTGAAGAGGACACCACCATCACCCGCATCTTAGCCACCATCCACGTCGAGCGAGACTCTCAAAAGGGCATTCTGATTGGCAAAAAAGGCAGCATGCTAAAGGCTATTGGCTCTGATGCACGCCAGCAAATTCAAAAGCTGGTAATGGGGTCGGTATATCTAGAACTGTTTGTAAAAGTTGTGCCCAAATGGCGACAATCCCGCAGTCGGCTGGAGGATTTTGGCTATCGGGTTGAGAGCTAGAACAATAGCCTGCAAGGTCTGGGTAGACCCATTCAGCCGGGTAAATCAATTTAGTTGATCAATGGTAACGCTGCATACAGTACACCCTAAGCCAGAATTCTATAAAGTAGCAGGTATTCACTGTATGAATCCTTGTAGCAATTGTCGATTAAAAGGCGCTGTTGCTGGGATGCTGGCCTGAGCCGGATTTATCCATCCCATCGGGGGTATTTCTATGCAAGACGTTCACATCGTTTCTATTCCTACAGATGGAGCGATACCCAACGACCTACAAGCAGAGGCCAAAGGCGTTTCTTTACGAGATGTTACTAAGAAATACGGCTCATTTACGGCGGTTCAGAACATTACGCTAGATATTCCGGCAGGTTCCTACACTTGTTTGCTCGGCCCTAGTGGCTGTGGCAAAACAACTACCATGCGGATGATTGCCGGTCATGAAGACATTTCCGAAGGCGATATTTACATTGGTAATTTGCGCATCAACGGGCTGCCCGCTACCGAACGCAACACCGCCATGATGTTTCAAAACTATGCGTTATTTCCCCATAAAACCGTGTGGGAAAACGTGGATTTTGGCCTAAAAATGCGCCAATTGCCCAGGGAAGAACGCCGGGCACGGGTGGGTGAGATGTTAGAAATAGTCGGGTTGAGCCAGTTTGGTGATCGCAAACCCGCCATGCTCAGCGGCGGGCAGCAGCAGCGGGTAGCCCTGGCCCGTGCCCTCGTAACTCGCCCGCAAGTCCTGATGCTGGACGAACCCTCAGCGCCCTCGATGAAAATCTGCGCGTCAAAACCCGGAGCGAACTCCGTAAGCTTCAGCGCCAGTTCGGCATGACGTTTATTCAAGTCACCCATAACCAGGATGAAGCCTATTCCCTATCAGACCAAATTGTGGTGATGGATCATGGCCGGGTTGATCAAGTTGGCACACCCGCCGAGATTTTTTCTCGTCCGCTGTCCAAGTTTGTGGCTAAATTCACGGGCGACAATAATATTTTTTCGGGCCTGGTCGCGAGTGCGGTGCCAGATACCGAAGGGCAACTCATTCAGCTAGATGTGCCCAATCTAGGTACGTTGCTGTGTCGAGGTGACTATGCTCAGCTGGGTAGCGAGGCCGCCTGCTGTGTTCGGGCCGACTTAATGCAAATTAAGCCCCTAGATAACGCCAATCCAGCCATCCCTACGCCAGCCACCAATCGAGTCACGGCGCGCATTACGGCGGTTGAATTTACGGGCTATGTGACTCGCGTTTCCCTAGCGCTGGAACGTAACGGTATGGAGATGCTCTACAAAGTTCGCACTCCCGATTGGATAACTATGTCCTTTCAGGAAGGGCAGGTTATGGTGCTGGACTGGGCCGCTAAGGACTGTATTTTCCTCGCCCATTAACAATCCTTTGTCGTTATTTTGAGTGAGTACGCTATGACTAAGTTTTCTCGTCGCCACGTGATTCGCACCGGCCTTGCGGCTGGCGCTTTTTTGACGGCCACCCGCTGTGCCTCCTCTCCCCAAGGAACGCCCAATAACCCAGCTCCAGGCCCGCAGGTCAACGCTAATACGACCAAGGACGTGACTCTGCGATTAATTGGTACTGGAGTATCGCAAATCAACGAGATTCGAGATCAAGCCCAGGAAGATTTGGGCTTCAAATTTGAAATGCGCGCCCTCAGCACGGAGGAAAATAATCAAATTGCCATCACCCAACCTGGTCAGTACGATATTTTTGATGGCGAGTACTTTAGCCTGCCTCTGGTAATTCCGTCTGGTAATCTTCAGCCTATTGATATTAAGCGCGTCACCAATTACGACAAGATTGTATCGTTTTTTAGAACCGGCGAATTTAAGGGTATGCCGGTCGAAAAGTCTCAGGGTACGGCCCCCTTTAAGGTTCAGTATCTAACCGCACCTGACTCAAAGGAATTTTCGCCCACTCCCACCGACTTTGCCACGCTGATACCCTTCCAGTACAACGCTGATACCCTCGGTTATCGCCCTGATCTGGTCGGTCGTGAAATCAAGAGCTGGGGTGAATTATTTAACGAAGAATTTAAGGGTAAAACCTCTATTCTTGATATTCCCCAGATTGGCATTATGGACGCGGCTATGGTGGCTGAAGCCCTGGGGTTAATGAGTTTTAGTGACAAAGGCAATATGACCAAGGAGGAAATTGACCAAATCATTGAAATTCTCAAAGAACAAAAGGCCAACGGCCAGTTCCGCGCTTTTTGGAAGACCTTTGATGAATCCGCCAACCTGATGAGCTCTGGCGAAGTGGTGTTGCAATCCATGTGGTCGCCTGCCGTAACAGCTGTGCAATCCCAGGGCATTGAGTGCATCTACGCTCCCTTAACAGAGGGCTATCGCGGTTGGGGCGGTGGTATTGGCTTGTCAAAAAACTTAGAAGGTGTGGCTCTGGATGCCGCCTATGAGTACATCAACTGGATGCTGGATGGCTGGGTCGGTGCGTTTCTGGGACGTCAGGGTTACTACAGCGCGGCCCCCGAAACAGCGCGTAATTTATGTCTACGGCTGAGTGGGACTTCTGGTACGAAGGCAAACCCGCCGCCGAAGACATTGTTGACCCCTTTGGCAAAACCCTGGCTAAGGCTGGCGTTAGCCGCGATGGGGGCTCCTTTGAGGAGCGCTTTGGCAATATTGTCTGCTGGAACTCCACGATGGAAGAAAATACCTATCTGGTGCAGAAGTGGAATGAGTTTATTGCTTCTTAATTAGGGAAGCGCTGTGAGGCGATGGGTAGTAGGTGACCATGGCATAGATACTCTATGGTTGCTTACTTGCTGCCTACTGGCTGCCTACTGGCTGCTATCTATACAATTGCCAATTATCTACCCTTACTCCAATTATCTGCCCTTACTCCATGACGCAAACCTGGAAAACCTTCAAGCCCTATGCCCTGATTACACCGCAAATACTAGTGTTCCTAATGTTTTTGGTGTTTCCTATTTTGATGATTGGCGTAGTCAGTTTTTGGCAGTTCAATGGCTACTCCATGGTGCCTGCCTTCACGCTGGACAATTACATCGGCATTTTCACGTCCGATGTCACCCTCAAAACATACCTGAACACCTTTAAGTTTCTGGGCTTGACCTGGCTATTTACGCTACTAATTGGCTACCCGGTGGCGTATTTTCTAGCCTTTCATGTGCCGAAGCTACAATGGCAAATTCTGTTGTTTTTGCTTTGCACCATCCCGTTTTGGACCTCTAACATTATTCGGATGATTTCCTGGCTACCGCTGCTAGGGCGGGAAGGACTGGTGAATCAAGTGTTCTTGGCGACGGGACTAATTCAGCAACCGCTGGAATTTTTGCTGTATTCAGATTTTGCCGTAGTGCTGGGAATGGTGCATCTCTATATCATCTTTATGATTGCGCCTATCTTTAATAGCTTGATGCGCATAGATCGAACACTTATTACTGCGGCTGAAGATTTGGGCGCGTCTGGATTGGAGGTATTTAAAGAGGTGATCTTACCGCTGTCGGCCCCTGGCATTGCAATTGGTTCTATCTTTATTGTCACTCTGATTATGGGTGAATTTGTCACCGTGCGGCTGATGGGAGGTGGACAATCGGCCTCAGTTGGTAAGTTGATTCAAACCCAAATTGGCAGCCTGCAATATCCCCTCGCTGCCGCTAACGCGATGTTGTTGCTCATCGTAACGCTGCTCATTGTTGTCTCCATTCTACGAGTGTTGGATATTCGCAAAGAACTCTAGAGCTTTCCCATAGAATATCTATTTAGTGACTTCATTCAGCGGCAGGAGTAACCATCTGGTAGTAACTGAAAAAGTGGAGAGAAACTGAATACGTTACCGAGTTGAGTTGGCTCATCCCCATATATCCCATGAAAAAACGCTCCCTTTCTTTTTACCTGCTGCTGGCCTTCTTTTGCCTGTTTGTGCTGTTCCTCTATGGGCCAATGATTACGATTTTCATTCTCTCATTGCAGGGGCCTGAGGGTACGCTGACGTTTCCGGTGCGGAGTTTTGGTGTTTACTGGCTAGGGCAGGTGTTTCAGGAGCAGCGGGTAGGAAATTTTGTGGAGCCGTTTTTGCGATCGCTCCTGCTTGGTCTTGTCGTCATGGCCGTTACCATTGTTTGTTCGGTGTTGGCCAGCATGGGCTTTCGCCAACGCTTCAAAGGCTCAACGGTGGTTTTCTACCTCACGGTGGCCAGTCTGATAGTGCCGAGCATTTTGATCTCGCTGGGTATTGGCGTGGTGTTTCAGGTGCTGGGCTGGTCTACCAACTGGTTTAGCTCTGGCCTAGGTGCCCACCTGACTTGGACACTGCCCATCGCCTTTCTGATTATGCTGGGCATTTTTAACCGCTTTGACCCAGCCTACGAAGAAGCCGCTAGAGATCTGGGCGCTAGCGACCCCAAAACCTTTTGGGAAATTGTGCTCCCCCTGATTGCGCCCAGTTTGCTGGGGGTTGGGCTACTTGTTTTTACCCTCTCCTACGACGAATTCACCCGCACCTCCCTGGTCTCTGGGCAAAACAACACCCTGCCTTTAGAAATCTTTGGGATGACAACCAACGTTACCTCCCCGGCCCTTTATGCCCTGGGAACGTTAACCACCCTCTTCTCAGCCTCGGTAATTTTGCTGGCCTACGCTGCCTACACAGTAATCTCCAGGCGGCAACGCACCTGAGAGGCCTGGCAATGCTACTCTCTTAGCAGAGTGAGTTGAGATATCGGGACATGGGCCGTACGCCTGGCCTACCTTGCTGCCGATGGGGTTGTCTTTGCTGCTGGCGATGGCGGCCTGCACCCAGGTACCAGAATCCAATCACAGCTCTGATTCTGTCAGCACAGAACCTAGCCCAGAGTTAGTCGAAGGTTCCACCGCCAACGACGCCGAGCATCAGGAACTCGCCGATGCGATGCTGGCCCTAAGCGGGGACGGCCTACAATTTGTAGTCGATGATGCTACCGGCTCTACCCGGTCGTTTTCCTTTGGGTCTGAGATGGCCCCGGTGCAGGCGGGAGTGACCAAAATCTACGGTCAGCCCCAGGAGTCTGTCCTGAATTCGGAGTGTCCTAGTGGCCGCCTCACCATTACCACCTGGGCCAATGGCCTTTCCCTCACCGCCACTGAGGAGGAATTTGTGGGGTGGTCTGTGCGGCCCAACACCGATAGTGCTTCTCTCACCACGATTTCTGGCATCGGCCTTGGCTCTACCCTCGCTGAGTTAGAAGACGTCTATAGCGTCGAAATTTTTGAAAGCTCCCTGGGGGTTGAATTCTATGCCGGGCAACTGGTTGGTCTACTCACCTCCACCCAGCCCAACGCTGTCATCTCCGACCTCTGGGCCGGAGAAGTCTGCATTTTTCGGTAAACGTTTGCCCATCAAACGATGGCGGCTCAGGCCAATTCCCTGATAGCTCGTTACACTTACCCTCACCCAAAGCGCATCTCCCAGTTAAGGAAATGCGCTTTAAGTAGCAGTGACTTGCAACTCTCATTTTGGAGATTGGCTATAGCAACTGCCAAACGAAGCTGGCAAGCTCTATTGCCACACGTAGATCAGGATAAATAGGATAATCCAGATCACATCGACAAAGTGCCAGAACAGGGAGGTAGCGGCGACGCCTACTTCGCCGTTGTCGTAGTTGCCGGGGATAAAGGACTTGGCCAGCATAATCCCCTGTAGGAGTACGCCAGTCATCACGTGGAGGCCGTGGAAACCGGTTAGCAGGTAAAAGGTGCCGCCAAACAGGCCATCGGTAAAGTTAAAGGGCAGACCCATCCACTCCACCGCCTGGCCGTAGAGGAAAAAGCTGCCCATCGCCATCGTCAACAGCCAGAACAGTCGAAAGCCCCAGAGGTTCTCTTTGTGCAGGTAGCGCTCAGCGATGTAAATCACAAAGCTGCTAGAAACCAGCACCACAGTGTTGATAAACGGCTCCCGCACCTCCAGTCCTTCGACCCCAGCCGGGAGCCAGTCCAGCGCGGTGATTTTGTAGACGATGTAGCCGGTGAAGAAGCTGAGGAAAATTACACTTTCCGACAGCAGAAAGACAATAAAGCCAAACATGCTGTTGCCAGCTTCATCGTGGTGCTCAGCCGCGTGGGTAACCACAGCAGCGGAAGTATCAAGGGATTGGTCGAGGTTAACTGAGCTCACTGGCCAACTCCGTAGACAGCATAGGGGAGGCAACAAGGGGTTCGTCTTTGCCGTAGCCGTAGGGCTCGGAGACAATGGTGGGAATCACATCAAAATTCTCGTGGGGCGGTGGCGAGGCCACCATCCACTCCAGGCCAATAGCTCGCCAGGGGTTGGCCGGTGCTTTGGGCCCCTGAATCCAGGAGCTAATCATATTCAGCAGGAAGGGCAGGGTGGAGACCCCCAGCAAAAAGGCTCCCAGGCTAGCCAGCACATTCCAGAAGGCAAACTCTGGGTCGTAGGAGGCCACTCGGCGAGGCATACCCTGTAAGCCAGCCGGATGCATGGGCAGAAAGTTGAGGTTCACCCCAATAAAGGTGAGCACAAAGTGAAGCTTGCCCAGCCCCTCGTAGTACATACGCCCGGTCATTTTCGGGAACCAGTGGTAGATAGCGGCATAGATGCCCATTACCGCAGCCCCGTAGATCACGTAGTGGAAGTGGCCCACCACAAAGTAGGTGTTGTTTACATGGATATCAAAGGGCACGGCGGCCAGCATAATGCCAGTAATACCGGCAAACAAGAAATTCAGCAACCCGCCCAGGGCAAACAGCATGGGTGTATCCAGCCGAAGCTTACCGCCCCAGATGGTGGCCACCCAGGCAAAGATTTTAATGCCCGTGGGCACCGAAATCAGCATGGTAGTGGCCATAAACAGCATCCGCATCCAGCCGGGGGTGCCGCTGGCAAACATGTGGTGTACCCAAACAATGCCGCTGAGGCCAGTGATGATGAAGGAGGAAATTGCCACCACGTGGTAACCAAACAGCGGCTTCCGGGCATAAACCGGGAAAAGCTCAGAAAAAACCCCAAAAACCGGCAGAATAATCACATAAACCGCCGGATGAGAGTAGAACCAGAAAAAGTGCTCGGTAGAGCACCGGGTCGCCCCCCAGTTCAGAGTTGAAGAAGCTGGTACCCACCGTCAGGTCAAACAGCAGCATTACCGCCCCGGCGGTTAGCGCCGGTAGCCCAAAGAGCTGAATGGTTTGGGCCGCCATTACCGTCCAGCAGAACACGGGCATTTTGAAGAAGGTCATGCCCGGTGCCCGCATCCGCACAATGGTGGTGACGATGTTGACCGCCCCCATGATGGAGGAGATCCCCGATAGCGCCACCGCCAGGATCCACAACGCCTGACCATTGATTAAATTGCCGGTAGGATTTTGCAGGCTAACCGGCGGGTAAGCCCACCAGCCCGACTGGGAGGGGCCACCGGGCACCAAAAAGCTGGCCATCAGGATAACGCCAAAAATGGGCACCAGCCAGAAGGCCACCGCATTCAGCCGGGGAAAGGCCATATCCCGTGCGCCAATTTGCAGGGGCACCAGGTAGTTGGCTAACCCGTTCAGCACCGGAAATGTCCACATGAACAGCATGATGGTGCCGTGCATGGTGAACATGGCATTGTAGACGGTGCGATCAAGCAGGTCGGCTTCGGGGGTAATCAGCTCACCCCGCATCACCATGGCCAAAAAGCCGCCAATCAGAAAAAAGACGAAGGCCGTCACAATGTACTGGATGCCAATCACCTTGTGGTCGGTGCTGAAGCTAAAGAAGCGTCGCCAGTTTTCAGGCTCTTCGGGTATCGGTTGCTCACGCTGAGGCGACAGAGCCTCTACAGAAAGTTCAGTCATGGAAACGTCCTAGGCAGGTGATTTAACGGGAAGGAAGTAGCAATAGCAGGTAGTCATAGGATTTAGCGGGCTGGCTCAGGTTTAAGACTCCGCACCGGGGAAGTTCACTAAAGGGGCCGGGGCAGGCTCCACAGTCTTCCAACCGTGGCGATCTTGATTGCCTCCCTTAGCGGTGAATTCAGCATAGGAGGGGTTGAGGCCCGGCTGAGGGGGCAGGGCAGCTACCTGGCTCAGCCACGCTTGGTAATCCTGAGGCGATTCCACCACCACATTGGCCTGCATAGCGCCAAAGTAGGTGCCGCTGTACTGCGAGTCGCGCAGTCGGTAGGTGCCCTCGCGTATCGGGGTGAATTCAAAGTCAATACGACGCCCAGGCACCACGTCCTGCTTAACGCGAAAGGCCGGGACGAAAAAGCCGTGCAGTACATCCTCTGAGGTCAGGGCCAGCTTAACGCGGGTGTTGTTGGGCAGGTGCAGTTCGGTACTGGTAATCCCCTGCTGCGGGTAGTAAAACTCCCACACCCACTGGCGAGCATGAACCTCAATTTCCTCAGGCTGGTCGATGGCCTGGGCAGTGGTGAGGGGAGCGGCGACGCTCGGCGTCGCCAT
>JAAUUR010000054.1 GCA_012031045.1 Leptolyngbyaceae cyanobacterium SM2_5_2 | reverse complement strand
CTATTGCGACCGCATTGAGTGGTCACGCCCTGTGCCGGTGCAGCCCAACACCCCCAGCTTTGAGGCCTTCCTGCAAGCGGTGGAGGAAACGGGTAGCCGGGGCGGCGTGATCAGCCTGATGACGCGGCGGCGGGGGGTAAGCCAGGGCTAGACTCTAGGCCGTAAAGCCCAAGAGACACCGGGTTTCTGAAAGAGAAATCCGATGTCTCGGCGAGCAGCGACTAACGTAGAGCCGCTGGCAAGCCGTTAGGCGGTAACGGGGGCCTTCGTCCACTCGGTGTGGAAGACGCCTTCCTTATCGACCCGCTCGTAGGTGTGAGCCCCAAAGTAGTCGCGCTGGGCCTGGGTCAGGTTTTGGGGCAGGCGATCGCGCCGGTAGCTATCAAAGTAATCCAGGGAGGCGCTAAAGGCTGGCACCGGAATGCCAGAGTTAGCGGCCAGGGCAATTACTTCGCGCCAGGCGGCCTGACGATCCAGAATGGTCTGCTTAAATTCTGGCGCTAGCAGTAGGTTAGGCAGGCTGGGGTTTTCGTCGTAGGCGTGTTTGATTTTGTTCAAAAAGCCAGCTCGAATGATGCAGCCGCCTTTCCAAATCCGAGCCGTTTCGCCCAGGTCAATGCTGTAGTCGTAGGTGTTGGAGGCGGTGCCAATCAGCGCCATGCCCTGGGCGTAGGAGCAGATTTTAGAGCAGTAGAGGGCATCGCGAATTTTGTTAACCATTGCCTTCACGTCGCCATCAAAGCTCAGGCTGGGGCCGCTCAGTTCCTTCGAGGCCGCCACCCGTTCGGCTTTGATGGAGGACATAATCCGGGCGTTCACCGCCGCCGTAATGGTAGGGATGCCGACCCCCAGATCCAGCGCACTCATCACCGTCCAGCGGCCTGTACCCTTTTGTCCGGCGGTATCGAGGATTAGTTCTACCAGGGGAGCACCGGTCTCAGGATCGAGATTGGTGAAAATATCGGTGGTAATTTCAATCAAAAACGAGTTGAGTTCCTCGGTTTCGTTCCAGGCTGCAAACACTTCGTAGAGCTGGTTGTGGTTGAGGCCCAGCACGCTCTTCATCAGGTCGTAGGCTTCGGCAATCAGCTGCATGTCGCCGTATTCAATGCCGTTGTGCACCATTTTGACGTAGTGGCCGGCACCGCGAGGGCCAATGTAGGTAACGCAGGGGCCGTCGTCTACCTGGGCGGCAATCTTGGTCACAATCGGCTCGATGGAGTCGTAGGCGGCACGGGTGCCACCGGGCATTAGGCTGGGGCCGTTGAGGGCGCCTTCTTCGCCACCGCTGACGCCCATGCCAATAAACCGCAGGCCGGTCGATTCCAGTTCCTTGGTGCGGCGCTCAGTATCTTCGTAAAGGGAATTACCGCCGTCGATAATCATATCGTCGTCTTGCAGGAGCGGACGCAGTTGGTCAATCACGGCATCTACCGGGCCACCCGCCTTTACCATCAGCAAAATGCGGCGAGGGCGTTCTAGGGATTCCACAAATTCTTCGAGGCTGTAGGTGGGCTTGACGTTTTTGCCCTGGGCTCGCCTTTCCATAAAACTCCGAGTGACCTCAGCGGTACGGTTATAAACCGCCACCGGAAACCCGTTGCGCTCAACATTAAGGGCCAGATTCTCACCCATTACGGCAAGGCCGATTACACCAAAACTCTGTGCCATAGAATTCTCTCGGTAACTGTTCTCTCGGAAACGGTGCGCTCTCTAGTCTTCAAGGACGATGGATGCTCTGTCGGAACTATGCGCCTAGCGGATTAATGGAACATTAATGAAATGCGGACAAAAGGCATTCTGTCAACAGAGTAAACAACCTTCCTGAGAATCGTCGTCACCCAAAGGTTTTCTTTAGGCGAGGCTATCCTAAGCCAGGAAACCTTGACCTGAACTTTGCATTGCCCCTCAATTCGGTTCGAGGGTTGGGTCAGTCAACTGGCTGTTTTTGCTATAGCCTCTTTGCGGTACATTGTGTTGCGCCAGCCCCAGCCCATGGGCGTTAGAGAACATTGGTGGGGCTCTGGGTTTCTGTACCAAACGCCTGAGCTGGCGGCAACTGGAGCAAAGTCAGTAGACCATCCAGCATGTACTGCACCGCCAGGGCCGCCAGCAGCACGCCCAGCACGCGGGTGATCACATTAATACCAATCTGGCCCAGAACCTTAGCCAGGGGGCGCGACAACAGCAAAAATACATAGCACAACAGCACCACCACCCCAGCCGCAGCCAGCACAACACTTAACCCCAGGTAATAATTGGTTGATTCCCGCGATAGCACCAGAATGCTGGCTAAGCTACCCGGCCCAGCAATTAAGGGAATGGCCAGCGGAAAAACGCTTACATCTTGCCGAGACTCAGCTTCCTGGGCTTCGGCTTCCGTCTCCCGCTGTTGATGGACAAAATCATATCCAGGGCAATTTTGAACAGCAGAAACCCTGCCGCAATTTGAAAGGCTTGCAGGCTAATGCCCAGATTGTGGAGCACATAAGCCCCCGTGAGGCCAAAAACTAGCAGAATGATGGCCGAGACAATAACGGCTCGTGTGGCAATTTGGATTTGTTCAGCATCAGGACGATTACCTACCAAGGCCAAATACAGCGGCGCTAGCCCCACCGGATCAATCACCACAAACATTGTCAAGAAGGCTTTAGCGAACAGGGGCAGCACAAGAGGCATAGAGATTAACCAGAAGGTGGGTAGAAACGACGCGAGCGCCCTTAAGATTCACGACTGGGAGGATCCAGGACTTCAACCAGGCCGGTCTCACCATTCAGCCTCACCCACTGCCCGGTGTGCAGGCGCTGGGTGGCATTGGCCACATCCATCACCGCCGGAATGCCGTATTCGCGGGCAATGATCGCCCCGTGGGAGAGACGACCGCCGACCTCGGCAATCAGCCCCTGGGCTCTGGCCAGCAGTGGCGCCCACCCGGCATCGGTGTAAGGCACGACTAGAATAAATGATGCGGCTCCAGGTTCCACGGTTTCTAGCTGGATTCATCACTCGCAGCGGCCCTTCTACACACCAGCGCTAGCGCCAATGCCAGAGAGCTGCTGTAGCCCTGGCCCTGGGGAGGCTGTCAACATTCGCTCTAGGGTCGGCGGCTCGTTGCCAAATACTAGATAGGGCACCGCCTTCCTGTGCTGATCATCATTGTACTGAGCCTGCCGAGCCACCACTCGTCGTTGGATAGCCTCCCAACTAGGGGGCTGGGAGTCGAGGATTAGGCGCTTAATGTCTTCTAGGCTAAGGAAAAAGATGTCTCCCGCTTGTTGAAGATAGCCCTGCTGAAGCCACTGGGCTTCAATCGCCAGAATGCTCCAACGCAGCTCTGCCAGCAGCCGGTTGTAGAAGGTATTGACCTGCCCCTTGAGATCAAAACGCCGCTGGGCGATATCGACTTTGACGTGGCTGGTGGATGGCCGGATTTCACCCCTGGCTGAGGGCGGGTGCAGTACAAACTGAGCCAGTAGTTCCCGCACGGGGGCGGGGTTTTCGTGCCAGGTGGGTACAGCAATATCAGTACCTACCGAGCTAAGGTAGCCGTAATCCTCGATAAAGCGCTCAATTTGGGCCAAAATAGCGCCGCCATCCGTGCTTTCGGCCAAGGCCGTCATGAGGGTTGAGCCGTTGGTAATGGTCTGGAGTTGCTCAGCGGAGAACAGTTGGCGCGTCTCCTCAGCCAGGGTGCGTAACTCGTTGACAGCCGCTACTTCCACATTTTGGCCAGGGTCTAAATCTTCTTCGGCAACTCGCAAAATGGCCCGGCGCAGCGCAAAGCTGAGGGGAGCCATGATGTTGTAATAGGTGACCTGACGAAGTAACTCCAGTACATCCTCAAGGCGTGCTACCAGTTCTGCCGGGCTCAGCGAATTCCTTGGGGATGCGGCCAGGGACTCGAACCACGGCTCAAAACGAGTAGCGTTGTCATGGGCAAACTGGCTATCTAGCTGAAGCTCTCGGTGAAGCAATCGCAGCAAACCAGGCAAATTCTTAAGGGTAGAACCCAGGGGCGGACGGCTGAATTTGGCTCCCCGGGTCAAAAATTCCAGGCTTTCAGAGGGTAACCCCATACGGCGAAAAATATCCCCTAGCAGGGTGGCGTTGAAATAGGCGTAGGAATTGTGCAGAGTAGCGGTATCGGCAAAGTTGAGGCCCCTAGCCCGATCTCCCAACACCACGGTAAAAATCTCTCCCCACACGCCGCAGGTCAGGGGCCGATTAATCGACCAGGTGAGGGGCCGAATGGCACCAGGAATAACCTCAGCGGCAATTTTGCGCGTCCAAATTGGTTGTAGCGTGGTGATCGGGCGGCTCTGCAACAGCCACAGGGTTTCCCCATCAAAGCTCCACTCCACATCCTGGGGGATGCCCTGGTAGCGGGCCTCTAGATGACGAGCCAGATAGGCGACCTGCTGCAACACTCGGCCTGGAGTTTGGCCGTCGCCTTCAACCGTTAAGGCCAGAGCTGCGGGCAAAATCCAGCTCTCAGAGGGATCCATTTCTGCCGCAGGGGGGATGTCATTGGGTTGCACGAGGACTCGGTACTGCTCTGGCGTAACCTGCCCGGATACCACTCGCTCAGCCCCGCCCGGTAGGGCCTCAATCACCACCGCATCGCCGCAGCGAGTGATGGGATCACGGCTAAAGGCCACGCCAGAGAACTGCCCCATCACCTGCTGCTGCACAATCACCGCTATGCCCCGCTCTGGCAGGCTGTTATCCTGCCGATACTGCGCGGCTCGCGGGCTATTGTAGGAGGCAAAGCAGCGCAGGATGGCCTGGGCCAGGGCTTCCCGACTGGTGAGGTTTAAGAAAGACTCGTAAATGCCTGCTGCCGACACGGTACCCAGATCTTCATCCTGGGCTGAGGATCGCACCACTACCGGCTGAGTGGTAGAAGGTTCTGAGATCGCCAGCAGCGCTCCAGGGTCATCCCCCGCCTGAATCACATAGCCCGGCGGTACCGGATAGCCCCAGGCCCGCAGTTGCCCCAACGTAGCGGCTTTAGCGCCAAATTTGGCAGGTGGAAGCGGGCGGTCGAGGGCAATCAGGCTGCGATCGCCGCGAAAAAACCGAAACATCCCGCGAGACTCCATGCGGCCCTCTTCACTAGGTAGATCTAAATCGTCTGGGAGCTTTTGATAGATCCAGGCTATCAACCCACTTAAACAGGCCATGGCAATTACCCGTGGCCCATCGGCAGGGTGGCGCAGGGCCGTTAGCACGGGCAGCAACACCAGCACCAGCCCTCGCCCCTGGCGACGTTCCCGAACTATCGTAAACCCAATACCGCTAATCAACAGAGTCAGCAGAGCAATGACCCAATCATGCACCACAAACCCCCAAACCACATTAGTCGTGCCAGCGCCCTTGCCTATCCAATAGCGCCCCATGACCAGGCCAATCAGAGCCACAATTTCCCACACCGGGTCAGTGGGGAAGTAGTGCCGGGCCAACAGCGCCACGCTAATCCCCTTGGCGGCCTCTAGCAACACCGCTAAAATGCCCGCCAGCTTGCCACCGTGGTAGAACGCCGCTGAAACGCCAACATTGCCTGTTCCGATCTGAGCCAGGTTCTTGCCAGCTACCAGCCGAGTAGCCCAACCGCTCAACGGCAAGCCGCCAATCAGGGGAGACAGCACGAAAATCAAAAATGCACCCCAAACCTGGGTAAGGGTCATGGCCATAGCAAGGGCAGAGGTCAGTGGGCGACTAAAGGTACTACCCCATCCTCAGGATGCGGTAGGCTCAATCAAAGGCTCCTGGCTGTCATACTAAAGCTAAATGCAGGCTAGGGCTACAGGTCGTAAATCACGGCTTCAGATGGGGTTAACCCGTTCTGGAAAATAACCGGCAATCCTTAAAATTTCCAAGCAAATGCTATAATTCTAGACTTTAATGTCAGGTTAGGCTCGTTGTTTCCGGGTAACTCGGCTCTCACCGTTATCTGGAGTTGTTGAATGAAGGGATACGGAATATTGAGACAAGTCAGAACTATGCAAGGGGTTATTTAATGTCCGCTGAGGCTGCAATTAGAGGTTCACAATCTCAGTAAATGCTACCAGATTTATGAAAAACCCCAAGATCGTTTGCTACAAATGCTCTTCAGGGGTAAAAAACAGTATTTTCGAGAATTTTGGGCGCTGAAAGATGTCTCGTTTGAGGTAAAACCCGGTGAAACTTTTGGGGTAATCGGTCGTAATGGCAGCGGCAAGAGTACGCTGTTGCAAATTTTGGCTGGCACACTAGCTTCAACCTGCGGCGACATCGAAATTCATGGTCGAATAGCCGCCCTGCTTGAGCTTGGCAGCGGATTTAATCCAGAGTTTACCGGGCGAGAAAACGTATTTCTCAATGGACGCATCCTAGGCTTAAGCAAAGAAGACATTGAAGATCGTTTTGAACAAATTCAAACCTTTGCCGAGATTGGAGAGTATATCGATCAACCGGTTAAAACCTACTCCAGCGGCATGTTTGTGCGGCTTGCTTTTGCCGTGCAGGCTCATATTGATGCCAACATCGTCATTATTGATGAAGCCCTGGCTGTAGGCGATGTCTTCTTTAGGCAAAAATGCTATTCCCGACTTGAGCAACTACGGCAGTCAGGTACAGCTATTTTACTGGTTTCCCATTCTATGGGAGATATTGAGCAATACTGTAAGCGCGCTATCTTGCTAAATCAGGGCCATCAAGAATTCATTGGCCCAGCCAGCGAAGCCGTTCAGAATTATTACTTGCTTTATCAATCCTCTGGTCAGTCGATGTCACCTCCGAGTCAGCTTCAGATTGAGAGAATCCCCCAGTCCACCGCCAAGTCCAAAATCCTACCTCCGCCAGAGATAGCTTTTATTAGCTTAGGAGATAAATCCCAGGTCAAACCCAGCGAAACTATCTGTACTGGCGTAGCTTTGTGCAATGCTCAAGGTGAGCCACGCCGCAGTTTTCGTCAAGGAGATGTGGCTGTTTTCTATTATGAATTTGAGCTCAGACAGGATATTGAGGTGCCTGTTTGTGGGATCGTCCTAAAAAATGATCATGGCATTATTGTGCATGGCAAAAATAGTTGGCAAGTTGGCAATGACTGCCCAGCTGGAGTAAAAGCAGGTAGTAAAGTTATTTGTCAGCAAAGTATAAAACTAGACTTGCAACTAGGCGAATATATTATTGAGGTCGGTTTAGCGTCAATTGATGCGGCGTTGTGGCAACGGCGAGACTATATTTCCCATGAAGAAATATCACCTCAGTTTTACCGACTCTGCTATGTTCCCAATGCTGGAGCTTTTGCCGTTGAACTAGCGATTCAAAATGGTGTAGGCATCTTGACCCATCACGGTGTGGCTGACTTGCCCGGCGATATTACGATTGAGGCTACGCCAGCCCTAGCTCAGGACGACGCCCTTGCGGATGGGCTAGCAGCAGGATCTACATCAGATGATAGAGTCATTTCTAAGGCCAAGTAAGCGTCCTATGATAACTAAGCTATGAAAACCCCAACGATGAAAACATTAACGTTAACTCCCGAAGCGGTTCTTCAAGGCTACGACGCGGTAAGCCAGCTCTATCCCCATATTCCTCCTCTCAGTCATTGGCGAGCTTGGGAGTATGCCGCCTACCAAAACTATAAAATAAGCGGCCATATTCTCGATCTTGGTTGTGGTGATGGACAGTATTTTCGGTTGCTTTGGCCCCATGCTGATAGCGTAGTCGGCGTAGATATGAATCCTGCAGTCGTAGATTTAGCCCAGCAAAGCGGAGTATATTGTAATGTTCATACTACGTTAGCGCATCAAATTCCTGAGCCAGATAACAGTTTTGATTGGGTCTTTGCCAATTGCTCCCTTGAGCATATGGATGACCTAGCGAAAGTACTATCTGAAATTTATCGATGCTTAAAACCTGGCGGAAAATTACTCTGTAGTGTCGTTACTAACCGTTTCATTGAATGGTCGCTGCTGCCGCAGTTGATTACGATAGCAGGCTTCGATGAAATCGCGACGAATCTGCAAAATGATTTTCTTCAGTATCATCATTTAACCAACGCCCTGTCTATAGGGGAATGGCAAAAACAGTTCATTCAAGCCGGGCTTTCTCTTGTAGAACACATTCCTATACTGCCCTTATATAACAGTAGTATTTTTCTATTGATGGATACGCTTTGGCATGTTAAGCAAAAAAAAAGTGGCGAAATTGGGGATGTCATTTTCTCTGTACTATCAACCAATGAAAAATTTCCAAGCGCATTTAGACATATTTTCGATGGACTTTTAGAAATGGAAGCAGATTGGTATGATTGCAGTGGTGCAGTTTTCTTAGCTCACAGAGAGGGATAAGTAAGATGCCTGTATGTTGGTGTGGTAATGAACACTTTATCCCTTTTAATGCTCAGTATCATGTATGTAATTCTTGCGGAACACTAGTTTCCCTGGAAACCAACCTAGACGAGAAGTTAATAGCCAGCGATGGTGAAGATGCCTTCTATGGTAAAGATTATTGGTTAGCACATCAGGATCAGGAACTTGGGTTACCCAACATTTATGAGCGTGCTCGTCATGATTTAACCGAGCGTAACTTACACTGGCTTCGAACCTTACTAAGGTATCGTCTACCGCCCGCTGATGTTATGGAACTAGGGTGTAGCCATGGTGGGTTTGTCGCTGCTCTACAACAGGCAGGATATTGTGCTTCAGGGATTGAGGTAAGCCCTTGGGTCGTTGAGTATGGTCACGAAACTTTTCAGGTTCCTATTTATCTTGGGCCTTTAGAAAATCTTGATCTCCCAATTAATAGCCTGGATTGCATTGTTCTTATGGATGTTTTGGAGCATTTGGAGCGACCATTGATTACTTTAGAATGCTGCGCAAAGCTTCTAATGGAAGATGGCTTCCTAGTGATTCAAACTCCACGCTTCAATGAAAGTTTAAGCTATCAGCAGCTTCTTGGCAAGCAAGCCCAATTCTTGCAAATGCTAATACCAAATGAACACCTCTTCCTGTTTAGTGAACGCTCTATCAATCAGCTTCTCAACCAATTAGGATTTAACTATATTTACTTTGAACCTGCTATTTTTAGCGATTATGATATGTTTTTGATTGCTGCAAGAGAGCCGCTAAAAATTAACACCCCTGCGCAAATAGAGGCCGCATTACTAACTACGCCGAAAAGCCGCTTTCTGTTGGCTCTTTTAGACGTAAGGGCTAGGGAGCTAGACCTCATTAACAAGTTACAGGAGTCAGAACACGATCGTGCTTGCCCGATTAGAGCAAATTAAGACCTTAACTACCTTGCTGCAGGAGACTGAGCGAGATCGTGCTGCCCGATTAGAGCAAATTCAGACCTTAACTGCCTCGCTGCAGGAGACTGAGCGGGATCGCACGGCCCGCCTAAAGCAAATCCGAACCTTGACCCAACTGCTGCAAAAGTCTGAGCAGGAGCGGCAGGCTTATTTAGAGCAAATTCAGACGTTGACTGCGCAGCTAAGGGCTACCCCTGCTCAATAATTCTATAATGTCCAGTCGTCGTCTTGGCTGCTTAGTTTGGATCGAAGCGGACTTCAACTTGTTCTTAGTGAAAGATAAAGCTAAGCTAAATTGGCCCTTGAGCGATGTAGTTCATGATGACATCTTACAAAGCCAAAATTGCGGTTGATTTAACGCCGTTGCGCCCTGGTGGGGAGAATGGCGGGGCCAAAACCTTAGTTGTCACTCTATTACGTGCCTTTTCTAGGCTAGCTGTTGATGAATTTGACTATTTACTAATTGCTGAGACTTGGAACTATGATGAGTTATTGAGTTTTCAGGGGCCAAATATGACCTGTTTGCTCCAGTCAGAGATTTATCGTTCAACTCATAACATACAACCAATCTCTGAACCATTACCCGAAAATTGGGAAACATCATCTGTATCCAATGTGCCCTTTAAGGCTCAGCTGAAACGCAAGCTTAAGGCCTTGACTAAGCAGAGTTTTAGGCAGGCGGTGCGCTTAACTCGCCCTTGGCTACCTCAAGAAAATTCTACCTTAAGTAATCTCAAACGTTGGATCAAGCAGAAAGTTCTGCAATTACCTGGAGGCGCTCAGCTATTACTCCCCCCATCTCAGTTTCCTCAGCAAGTAGAACCTCAGCCTGTCAAAGCAATTTCTATATTGCGTGATCAGTATGGTGTAGATTTACTCTTCTGCCCCTTCTCATCTCCCCACCTTGCTGAAGAAGGGCTGCCCCTAGTGGCCGTTGCCTATGATCTACAGCACCTCATCTACCATTTTCTTCACACCTGAAGAACGCTTTCATCGCACGCAATTTCTTCGTAACCTGGTAGATCGAGCGGAAAAAATTATTTGCATCTCTAATTTTACAGCGCAGTCTCTAGTCAAACATTTTCAGGCGACTGAATATCAATTAATTGCTATTCCTATTTGTATTCACGAGCGCTTAACACCCTATCCCGAAGCTAATGTAAACGATAAATTGTCTCAGTTAGGCCTTGAAAAAAATCAATATTTATATTTCCCTGCCAACTTTTGGCCCCACAAAAATCATCGGGTTCTGTTAGCGGCTTACTCTATCTATCGTCGGCGGCATTCCTTGAACGCATTAGATTTAGTTTTCACGGGTGCGCTAGATGCGCCCCAAGTGGAACTTCAGGAGATTGCTACATATTTAGGTTGTGAGGCCTATGTTCACTTCCTGGGATTTCTCGGTGAGGATGAGTTAGTGGCACTATGGCAGGGATGTAGGGGGTTAGTATTTCCATCTTTGTACGAAGGTTTTGGTATCCCGGTGTTAGAAGCTATGTGGTTTGATTGTCCAGTAGCTTGTAGCAATATTGGCAGTTTGCCTGAGGTTGGTGGCGATGCCGTTCTTTATTTTGATCCGCGTAAGCCGGAGGAGATTGCCCAAGCTATGGCTCAAATTGCCCATGACGATTCTCTTTCCAACAGCTTACGAGAGCGGCTCGCCAGAGAATCCAAAACTTTAGTCAACAGGCTATGGCTGAGCAATACCTATCCGTTTTTCGGAATGCTCTAAAGCCCGCTTAGCCTTTACCTATTAACCGATCTGAACTCCTATGACTCTTACCTTTAGTGTGATCACACCATCCTATAATCAAGGTCAGTTTATTGAACGTACTATTCAGAGCGTTCTTAGCCAGGATGGCGTGGTACTTGAGTACCTGGTGTGCGATGGTGGTAGCTCGGATCAGACTATAGATGTGCTAAGGCAATATCAGCATCGCCTACGCTGGGTAAGTGAACCTGATGGCGGTCAAGCAGATGCTGTTAATAAGGGGATAGAACAGACAACTGGAGATATTATTGCCTGGCTTAACTCAGACGATGTTTACTACCCTGCTGCGCTGAGTCGAGTTCAACATATCTTTGAAACTCATCCAGAGGTGCAGGTTGTCTATGGTGATGCCTACCACATTGATGAAAACGATGGAGTAATTGAGCTTTACCCCACAGCCTCTTGGGATTATCAGACTCTTAAAGAAGTTTGCTTCCTATGCCAACCGGCTACCTTCTTTCGTCGCCAGTTGGTAGAAAAACATGGCCTGCTCGATATTAGTCTTAAGTTCTGTATGGACTATGAACTCTGGCTCCGTTACGGGAAGATCACTAACTTTTTTTATCTGCCACAGGTGTTGGCAGGGTCACGGCTATATCAGGATACTAAAACTCTTGGTCAGCGGGTGGCCGTTCATTACGAAATTAATGAGATGATGGTCAGCAAGTTTACGTTTTCTCCAGAGAAATGGGTGTTAGCCTATGCCTCGGTGCTGGTAGAAGATCGAGATAAAGCCGAAGGACGGGATCCCACTGACTTGGGTGTGCAAGTGCAACGAACCAACGAGTTCTTTCTAGAAGCGTTTCGAGGCTACCAGCGCTGCGTCGGCTGATGATGTCTCCGGCTACCGCTTGGATGCTGGGGCGTTGGGTCGCTGCTTCCTACTATCGCCTACTCAAACATCAGCTATCCCTTGGGTTTCATTTATGAAAATTGGCTTCGACCTTAGTCAAACCGGGAGTCGTCGAGCTGGCTGTGGCTTCTACGCTGATACCCTAATGCATCATTTAGTAGCTCAATATCCCAGTGATCAGTTCTGTCTGTATAAAACTTTTGGTAACACCTATTGGGATCCAGATTATCGCCAGCGTATTCCCACCTCAGCCGTTGATAATTGCCAGTATTTTGCAGTTGCTCGTCAGCGAGATGATTCCTTTAGCTTCTGGGGTAATCCCCAGGGAGTTGATGAAGTTAAGATTGGTCTTCCAGATGTTGTTCATGCCAACAACTTTTCTAGTCCCCGGTTACGGCAAGCGCGTCTAATCTATACCGTTTATGATTTAAGCTTTATTGATCTGCCGGGATGTACTACTGAAGAAAATCGTTACCTTTGCTTCAATGGCATGTTTGACGCATCGCTGTGGGCTGATATAGTTGTAGCGATTTCTCATTATAGCCGTCAGCGCTTTCTCGATAATTTTCCGCACTTTCCGGCTGAGAGAGCTTTGGTTGCCCACTTAGGCAATCGTCTAGCTGCTTCAGGCCCAGAAACTCCGGTACTGCCCCTCAGTTCTGAACAGCCCTTCTTCTTGGCCGTCGGAACCTTGGAACCGCGCAAAAACCTGCGACGGTTGCTGGGAGCCTACCAGCGCTACGTGACGGCTACACCGTTACCCAAACCTCTGGTATTAGCTGGCGGAGAAGGCTGGCTGGAAGGTGACTTAAAAACCTATATTGAAGCCTTACAGATTCAGCCATACATCCACGTCTTGGGATATGTCAGCGACGCCACTCTGCGCTGGCTATACAAGCACTGCTGGGCTTTTATTTATCCATCCCTGTATGAGGGTTTTGGTCTACCGGTTCTAGAAGCCATGGCCGCTGGAGCCGCTACGATTACATCCAATGTGACTAGCTTACCTGAAGTTGGCGGAGAGGCCGTGTATTACGTGAATCCCCTTGATGAGGCGAGTATTGCGGCGGCACTCCAGTGGGTAGAAGATGACAACCAGCGTCAGGCCTTACAGGAGCTTTGCCAACGCCAAGCCCAGCAATTCTCCTGGGAAACTACTGCCAAGATTGTCCATCAAGCTTATGAACAAGCATTGGCTCTGCCATCACGACGCCGGTCTGTACAGCCATCCCTAAGGGTGCAAGAGCCAGCGCTATGAGGATAGTGGTCGAAGCCACCCCAGTTCTACCTAAACCTAGTGGGGTAGGGCTGTACGTTCTAAATCTCTTGGCCGCTTTGGCTAGCTTGCAAGAGTCCGAAGCCTTTGAGTTAGGTCTTGCCTACCAGCCCAGCCTCAAGAACTGGCTGCGGGGCAACCTAGCTGTACCCGAAGGCTTAGCTCAATATAACAATATTGCCGTGTTGCCGTTGCCCGTGCGCCTGTTAAATTTGCTGGCGCAACTGCCGGGGCAGCCGCTATTAGCCCAGCTAGAGCACCGGTTTGGTACACCCGATATTTACCACGGCACCAACTACGCGGTATACCCCTGCCGTCGTAGCCTGCGGGTGATGAATATCTACGACCTCTCCTTTATTCGATATCCTGACTATGTTACGGCGGTCGTGCGTACCTACACCCAACGGGTAAGGCTGTGCCTAGCCTGGACGGACTTAGTGATTACCATTTCCGAAAGCTCAAAGCGAGATGTTGTGGAGTTTCTGGGCGTGTCGCCAGAGCGGGTATGGGTTACGCCCTTAGCCAGTCGCTACGCAGTTGATGCCCTGGGTAATTCCGGTGAGACTAAAAGCCCGATGATCTGGGCGATCGCCCCTACATTCTCTTCGTAAGCACCCTAGAGCCCCGCAAAAACGTGGTGCGCCTGATTCAAGCCTTTGACCAGCTTAAAGCGACCCACCGCATCGAGCATCAGCTGGTGCTGGTGGGGCAAAAGGGCTGGCAGTTTGAGCCTATTTTTGCGACCATCGCCGCCTCTCCCTGGCAAAAGCACATTCGTCACCTCAACTACCTCAGTGATGCCGAAGTTGCCTACTGCTACGCCCATGCCGATGTCTTCGCCTATCCCTCCCTCTACGAAGGGTTTGGACTGCCAGTGCTGGAGGCGATGACGCTGGGTTGCCCCGTGGTGGCTTCTAAAACATCCTCATTACCAGAGGTAGCGGGTAAAGCAGCGCTGATGATTGACCCGACCAGCGTAGACGAGCTAGCCATGGCCCTCTGGCAGATCATCAGCGATCTCACCCACCGGCAATTTCTGATTCAACAGGGATACCAGCAGGCCGCTCAGTTTTCCTGGGCGCACACGGCTCATGCTACCCTAGCCGCCTACCGATCCCTTCTCTAAGCTCACCCCTAAACCTTAGGAGGCTGAAGCAGTGGCGGCCTTGTAAGCCGCCCAACCCCCATAGTTGGAAATATCAGGCCAGCCGTGTTCTTCGATGAGCGCCTGGGGATAGAAAATGCGATCGCGCGACCGCCATCCGCCAGTTGGATGTCCTGGGGATACATGTGAGGCGGTTCGTTGTCATTTAGGTAGGCGTACTGCTCTGGGGACATTGCATAGAGTTCCCCCGGAATGGAGATGCCGTCGCTACCAACCTCATAAATTCCTGGGTGCCAGCCGTCCTGTACCGAGTGCAGTCGATAAATAGGAGCTGTCTTAGCCTCGCCTAAAAATCTGGCATCTTGCAGATTCTGGTTATCGGGCTGACCACGCAGGGCCGAGCCACAAATAAACACGGTAATGTCGTTGGTTGGGTTACTCATGACTGCCTTTTCCATGCTGGATTTGCCCTGGCCCAATAAAACCTCTGAAAACGACTGAAGGCTCCTGTCAAGAAGCCTTCAACCTTAAGCCAGGGTGAATAAATCAATCATCAGGCTATCACCTTACAGCGGTTTTGAAGCTAGTCAGGTACACGCACCAATAGCCCAGCGGCCCTTGATTCTAGTCAACAGGGGAACCTCACCAGGCCAAAAAAGGCTGTAGCAAAGGCCCAAGGGCACCAACGCCAACCTTTCTCCCGACGGCCTTGCTCTGCCCGTAGTTTGCTGTGGCGATTGGGCTACTCCAGCTCTCCCCTCACCTGTGCGGAGTCCTTGGTTAGAGGACACGTCCATTGGGCTCCAGCAGCCCCAGAATATACACCTGGTCAGTAATCGTCATCAGCGTATTGTCGCCCCGCCGAGCTAGCTTTGCGGCTACTTCCAATATCTTGGCGGCATCGGCATCGCGCTTAAAGATGCTGAAGTGTTGGTTTTGGTAAGTGATGGCCGCCAGTGGCTTCGTCATATCGGGTACTTGCAGCCGACAGAGGGCGTAGAGCTGGCTATCGGTTAATAGCAGGCAGGTTTTGGGGCCAAAAACTGGGTAGATGCGGTGGTTAGGCTGATGGGTGGGGGGAGCATACTGGGCGCTGGGCTCGTGGGTCCAAATAACATAGCCCTGCTTGGTCAGCGTAATGGCCACCTTATCGTCTCGTTTGCCCAGGCGGGCTACAACTTCTAGCGCTTTCTCAGCGTTGATAATCACTTTGAAGTAGCTATAAAACTGATTATCGACATACACGGCCGACAACCGTTGTCTGACATCAGGTACCTGCACGTGGCAGGGTGTGTAGAGATCACGATCAAACAAAAGTTTGCATTCAATGGCGCAGGAGCGAGAGTCTGCAAGGGTCGGAGCAAAATGGGGAAGTCGGGGGTTAGAGGCATTGTGGAAGACATAAAAAGGCTAATCTGGCAACGGGTTTTGCGGCCTAGTCCATGGCAACAGAACGGGTTCAGTCCCAGAATGTAGAATTTTTGACCCAACGCCAATGTTGAAATAACGGATTTTGAAGGAATCGCGCAGGTTTGCAGCCTGCGCGATTCCACAATCCTTGATAAGGTGAACTATTACATCCCCTGAGTGAGCTATGGTTGCCACGGTAGATTCTCCTAGTCCCGTTGTTTTTCCCCTTGCCGCTGTGGTTGATCAGGCGGCGATTAAAATGGCGCTACTGTTAGCCGCTGTTGACCCTGATTTGGGTGGTGTGGTCATTGCGGGGCGGCGGGGCACGGCAAAATCCGTGATGGCAAGGGCCTTGCACCAGTTGTTGCCGCCCATTGAGGTGGTAGCAGGCTCGTGCTGCAATGCTGACCCGGCCCAGCCCGGCCAGTGGGATGATCAAACCCTGGCGCGGTTTGGCCAGGGTTGGGATAGTCAATCCGGTGACCTGCCGACCCGCGTGATTCCAGCTCCCTTTGTGCAGGTACCGCTGGGAGTGACGGAAGATCGGCTCTTGGGCTCTGTGGATGTGGCCAAGGCCATCCAGGCTGGGGAAAGCGTTGTTTCAGCCTGGGCTGCTGGCGGAGGCCAATCGCGGCGTACTCTACGTGGATGAAATCAATCTCCTGGACGACCAAATTGCTAACCTGCTGCTAGCTGCCTTAACCGATCGCCGCAACCAGATTGAGCGCGAAGGCATGAGCTTTCAGCACCCCTGCGCGCCTCTGCTAGTGGCCACCTACAATCCCGAAGAAGGCCCGCTACGAGAGCATTTACTGGATCGCATTGCCATTGCCCTGTCGGCAGATGCCCCTCTGACGCTGGACGATCGGGTGGCAGTGGTTGATCAAACCACCCGCTTTGCGGCTAACCCTCAAGACTTCATCGCGGAGTATGCCGATGAGATTGATGGGTTAAAAACCCAAATCATCCTGGCGCGGGAGTGGTTGAAAGAGGTCTCCATCAGCCGGGAGCAAATTCAATACCTGGTGACCGAGGCGCTGCGGGGAGGGCTGCAAGGGGCATCGGGCTGAGCTATTTGCCGTACGGGTAGCCA
>JAAUUR010000053.1 GCA_012031045.1 Leptolyngbyaceae cyanobacterium SM2_5_2 | reverse complement strand
GTAGGCAAGATGCACCGACTCGGATTCGTTCAGGTTCGCATTCAGAGGTAGCACGAAATCCTTGCACCTGCTGGGGAAGAAGGGTTAACGAATTTTGATGTGAGTGCCACGGCAAACTGCCCTGAAGTGCTTGCGATTGGAGCAGCGGGGACAGTTTACCTCTGCCATCCATTTTTGGTTCATGCCGCCCAGATCAATTGGGGCTCTCAACCTCGATTCATGACGCAGCCACCGCTTTTTCCGGTCGGAGCCTTTGAGGGTGCAGATAAGGAAACGTCTCCGATTAGGTATATAGACAAGGAAACGTCTTCTATACCAATTGAAGAGGCTGTTTGCAGAGCTTTGAGAAAGTCAAACGTGGACGCTGCATAACAACCCGACTGGAGCGGACTGTCGGAGGATCTTGGTGATGTTACAAAGGTTGCTTGCAGCCGCTCAGTCGGAACGTTAAGCCGCGAGTCCCCGGTTGGGAGAGTGGCTTGATGCGGCTGGCGGAAGATTGATGCACAACGTTCGCCGCTGCCAGAAGCCGGGTTTCTTCTTGGCGTTGTCACGGGTCATCGTCCTAGCCCAGAAACGCGGTTTCTAGCTCTGCGGTGAATAACGTAAACAACTACCACAATTTCAGGCTGGGTACCCTGCCATTGCGATTTTGCCGTGTTAGACAGGAGAAAACATCCGCCCAACTGACAAGGAGCACTGCATGGCTATGGCGAAGGAACCGTTGCCGCTGGTTAGAGAGAATGGCTGGTCTGAGTCTGGAGTCTCTCTCGCCAGCCGGTTTAGGCGTAGTCTGAGTTGGGGCTTGGGGGCGCTATCGGCGGGCTTACCCATGGTTGTGCTGGGGGCGCCACCGGCTCAGGCTGAGGCTCTGGAGTTGTGGCACCAGTTGCCAGAGTACACCGCCTTTACCCTGCTGATTGACACCTCCGAGGCAACCTGGCAGCAGCTTGACCAGTTCCAGACGTTTCGCCTATTAGAAGAAACCTTTGGCTTTCGCCCTAACCCGGTGAGTCTGCCGCTGCTGCCCTATGGTCTGGATTTCCAAACCCAGGTGCAGCCGTGGATTGGCCCTACAGCGGTGCTGGCGCTACTGCCTGCCGACCCAGGGGAAAGCGCGCCTATGGCCGAGCATCTGGTTATGGTGGCCCCCATTGCGGACTCTACCGCCTTTGCCGAGCAAGAAGGGGCCCTGTTAGCCTTGCGAGATGGAGAGCCAGAGGTGGAAACCTTCGCGGGCACAGATATCTACGTCTGGCCTGCTCCAGAGCCTGGGGAAGAGCCAATCCCTCGCGTAACCGATGGCGCAGAAGCTGAGGCCGAGTCGCCAAGTTCAGATAGTCCGCCTCTAGCTCCCGTGCAAAACTTCCTGAGGCCACCGCAATCTCAACCATTGGCCCCAACGCTGAGCTTTTCTGGCACCATTAGCCTACCGCTTACCCTCACACCCAAGGCTGAGGCCGGGCCGGACGCGCCCGCCGACCCCCTAGAGACCGACCCCTAGAGGTAGACGTGCCCATACCCTCCCCCAGTCTGGCTTACCAGGGGCTGGCCTTGGCTATGTTGCCCGATGCCCTGGTCGTGGCCGAGAACCCAGCCGCTATCCAGCAGTTTTTGACCTATCGCCAGGAGTATGCAGGGGTTGACCGCAAGCTGGCCGAAGCCGTTCGCCCGGCCCGCCGCAGCCTGGCCGAGAGCCGCGAATTTCAGCGCACCCTGGCTAACCGGGCCGAAACCCAGGCATTAATCACCGTCTACGGTAACGCCCTGGAGCTACTGAACTACGAGCTACCCACAGAATCTCTGCCGGAGGGCGAGTGGCCAGTTCCTTCACCGGGCTCAGATCTGGTACAAAGTTTACAGGCCATGAATTTTGGCGGCACTCTGGAGGGGGTGGTATACCCAACGGTGCAGGGCATTCAAGTGCGGGGACGCTACTATTACGATGCTGTGCCCTATACCCTGGGGCTGACTCCCCCTCGCTCCGGAGCCGATAGTCTACTCGCTCTGCTGCCAGCTTCTACCTTTTTGGTGGCCAGTGGCTACGACCTGGCCGGTTTCTGGCAGGGGATTGCTATGGCGCTTGAGGTAGCCAGCGAGTTTACCCGCAACGGGCTAGATTCCCTTAGAAGCGGCTTCACGGCGGCGACCGGCTTGGATTTAGACCGCGATGTGCTGAGCTGGATGGATGGGGAGTTTGCGATTACGGCCATTCCAGCTACGCAGACGCCACTGATGTACGTGGGGTTGGGGATGCTGGTGGAAACTAGCGATCGCCCCACCGCCGAAACCACCCTGACCGCGCTAGATCAAGTCATGGCGAACTTGGGCAATACCGTTGCCATTAGAACCGTTAACCAGCAATCCGTGGCTAGTTGGGAGTTTGCCTATCCCTCAGCCGATGAGGGTCTGGTTCCGTACCTGAGTTTCTTCAGCCACGGCTGGCCCATGGAAGATACCCTGGCCCTGATGTCTGGCATTGGCCCGATGGAGAGCATTATCGCCCCCTCTCCCCACGACCCGCTGGCGGATTATTTTTTGTTTGAGCAGGCCACGGCATCCTTCCCCCAGCCCAATAACGGCTATTTCTACGTCAATGTTGGGGCTACGCTATCGTTGATTTACAGTGCCTTTGGTATTCACGGCTCTGGCCTGGGTGAGAACTACTTCTTTGCGCAGGTCAAGCCGATTTTAGGCGGCGTTCGCACCCTCAGCGCTACCACGGCGCAAACCCATCGTTATCTGGAAATCAACGGACTGGTAGGGTTAGCCCCCAACCGTGATTAAGCCGGTTTGGCTGGGGTGGAGAATGGGGCTAAATCCATCAGGATGACAGCTTCATCCCGCCCTTGAAGGTTGCCCACAGGGCGGGGAAACCACAGTCATTGGCTCCCACTGCCCGGTCATCCGCTGGCGAGCTGACTAGATTTTGTGGTTCAGATTTGGTCTGGCTGGGTTCTGCCGGCCAGTCCATCAGCTATTGGCCGTCTATTCGAATTGGCGATCAGGATCCATCCCCCGCAGGTTAGCCAGCCAGAAGCCTCCTAGACCTACCAGTACCATGGCCAGGGAGGTGGTCACGTAGAGTGCCGCCATACCTGTGCCAGGGCCGCTGCCGAATAGGCTTTCTAACATGGGCAGAGGGTGTTCGGTTGCCATCGCGGGTTCTAGCCAGCGATCAGCCAGGGGACCAGCGATGAGTATAGCTCCGGCACTCACCCCCTGCTGCACCAGGGCATTGGCAGCAAACACCCGGCCCTGCATCGCTGGAGCAATGTGTTCCATCCAGAGGGCGGTTTCAGAACTGCCTAGCAGAGGAAAGTTGAGCGACGAGCAAAACTGAGCCGGTATCCAGGTCTGGGACGATCTCCCCAGACCAAAGACCGTCTTACTCAGTCCCGCACCGATGAACCCAGCCAGCATGCCACTTACTTTTTGGTTTGGGCCACCCCAGGCGCTGAGGATGATCGCCCCGAGTACACCGCCAATGCCCGCTGCGGTAGCGGTACTGGCCAGCACCTGGGCGTTGCCGTTGGAGCGGGCCAAAATCATCGGGTCGTAGATGGCACCACCCAGATCGTGGAAAAACCAAAACAGGGTGCTAATCAACAGCAAGGCTCGCAACCTGGGCTCTCGCCAAACTTCCCGAAAACCAAAGGTCAGCTTGGCTAATAGCGTTTCAATCTCAAGGGTGACTAGGGGCGAAGGCTGAGGAATAGCTCGGCCAAGGAGCGTAGTGATCGCCACTCCGAAGCTCACCAGATCAATCCCCATAATGCCCAGTAGCCCGATCAGCGGGTAGAGCACCCCGGCCAGGGCGGGCCAAAAATAGCGGCCCCGTAGTGCACGGCCGAATTCATGCTGTTGGCCCGAGTCAATTGAGTAGGCGGCACCAGGCTAGAAATCGAGGTTTGATAGGCCAGGCTTTGAATTTGCCCAAAGCCGCCATTTAGCGTGGTGACCAGATACAAATGCCAAATTTGCAGGTCACCGGTTGAATAAAGCAGGCCAATGCCAACTGTGGAGAGGGCGGCGACAGCATCCCCCAGCAGCATCAAGTGTTTGCGGTTAAGGCGATAGCGTAGCGACTCCGAAGGAGAATCGACAATCAGTCCCGCTACCAGGGTGATCGGAATGCGCGGTAGCTGCGAGAAAAATCCCATCAGCGCCAGTGCAGTGGCCGACCCCGTCACATCCCAGGCCCAGAGGATGAGGGCAAACTCGGTCATGTAGCTGCCGATGGTTGAGACGAGTTGGCCGAACCATATGATCGTAAAAGTACGCACAAACTCATTTTTTGCTTTAAGATACTTTGCCTGAATCACTAGGATCTGAAGGCGGAATTCGAGCGATAAAGTCAGTTTTTAAGGCCTCTGGAAATTGTTTCCAGGGGATGTTTCCCTGTTTACTATCGAGGTAACACTCACTCAATTGCAGAACTGCTGCTGCAATTTCACTATGCTTATCGTATTCGACTAGAATTTTTGCCAGGGCGTAGACTGCTTTGTTGTCTCCCAAACATAGGCTGCTATGCCCAGGATAAAAATTTTTCAGAGGCGAAAGAGCATCTTCTTCATAACCATTGAAATCTCTAGAGTATGGCTAATTTTAATGAAGCATTTTGATTAAACCGGCGGAGCGTCGCCTACTAAATATTTGAACAAGTCATCTATCACCGCATCCGCTGCCAGAGGATTGCCGCCCCGCCAAGTGGGATAGTTGACCGGATAAACCCGACCATTTTGAACCGCCCTCAGCTTTTGCCATAGCGGATTTTGTTTGAGTTCAATCATTGTCTGCACCGCTTCATGACCATCAGTGGCGACAAACAGAACATCGCCGTCAATATCCATTAACTGTTCCTCAGACAATTGCACAATACCGCCAGCAACAGGTACAGCTTGGGCCGGTGGTCGACGTAAGCCTGCGTCAGCCAGAATGCTGCCATTAAAGGAATTTTTTAAGTCCAGATCAATCGTGCCACAGCAAGTATGAACGAAGGAGATTTCTAGGTTTTTCTGGCTATTTCCCAGGGCGGCCCTTAAAGACTGAATGCGTTGGTTATATCGCCTCCAAACCTGTTGGGCTGAATCTGTCTTTCCTAACACGTTAGCAACGAAGTCAAAATGTCCTCGCCAGGAGGGGTATCCGTCCCAGTCATCGACAACGGTAGGAGCAATTCGAGTGAGCTGATCATAAATGGCCTCTGTAGAATACTTGATGCCAATGATTAGATCAGGTTTTAGGGCCAAGATTTTTTCAAGACTGGGTTGTTCTTCTTTACCCAATATTTGAATGGAGTCTAGATGGTCTGCCAGGTAAGGCGGTGGCTCGTCAAAATAGACAATGGTGGCGATGGGTTTAACCCCCAGGGCGATCGCATCTCCCAGGCTAGGAACGCTTAGGGTGATCACCCGCTGCGGCTGACTTGGCACACAGGTTTCCCCCATGGCATGGCGAACCGTGCGGCAGATTGACGACTCGGGCGCTGATGACAAACTCGCAGGTGGCGGGTTCCTGAACCAGTGCAACTCTGGATCAGAGCTACCACCAAAACTCCACTCAAGCATAATTGGATGCGTCGCCACCAGGATTTATAGATCATCAGCTTTACATCCTTAAATCACTCATTCAACATCCTCAGAACGACCAGGAAACCGTGCCTCTGACGGTAAATGGAGCCCCGTAAAAAACGCGCAGAGGGCTTTCTGCGGCTTCAAAGTAGGTGATGTCAAACAGGTTTTCAAGGTTTAACCCAACCCGAAAATTCTCTCGCCTGTAGAACACCGAGGCATCGGCACGGGTATAGCCCGGTACTTGAAAGGAGTTGTCTAAATCGCCCTGGCGCTCGCCCACATAAAACAGCCCCAGCCCAAAGCCCAAACCCTGGAGCGATCCCTCCTGAATTTCATAGGTTGTCCACAGGCTAGCGGCATGTTCGGGCACATTATTGAGGCGATTGCCCACGGTCAACGTGTTATCTGCTGTAATCTGGGCATCGGTGTAAGCGTAGCCCGCTACAATGTTCCATCCCGGCAAAATTTCACCCGTGGCCGTGAGTTCAAGGCCACGACTTCTCTGCTCCCCTGTTTGCACCGAAAAATTTGGATTAATGGGGTCTTCGGTTAACACATTCGTTCGCGTAATTTGATAGAGCGCCAAAGTGGTTGAGAGTCGATTGTCGAGCCAGTCTGATTTGATCCCGACTTCGTACTGGGTGCCGCGCTCAGGCTCAAAAAGAGTATTGTCAAAGGCTGTACCCACGCTTTGAAAAAACGAGCGGCTGTAGCTGGCATAGAGCGCATGATCATCACTGGGCTGATACACTAACCCCAGTCGCGGACTAAACGCTGTATCATCCTGAAAGGCTTGTGAGCCATCGGCGAAGAGCGTTTGTTGACTCACCAGGTCAAACCGCCCTCCCAGTAAAATTTTCAGCTGGGGCAGTAAATCGATTTGATCTTGAAAATAAACCCCTACTGAGTTAGTAATGAAGGGCTCTCTTGGGAAGTCAGCAATAAACTGCCGTTGGGTCACGCCATAGACCGGGTTGAAGATGTCAATCGGGTCAAGACTAAACTGCTGGTTTGTAGATGCATAGATATCGCGGTTGACATCAAAGCCGAATAAGAGCTGGTGAGAAATGCTGCCCGTTTGCACTCTGCCGGTCAGGCTGGTATCAAAGGAGTAGTTGTCTTGAGATTGATCACTGGTGGTAAATAAGCCCCGCTCTAGGGTGCGCTGGTCGTCGAGCAGCGCGCTGGGAAAAAGAGAGTTTTGAGGCGTCTGCTGAAAGGTGGCTCGAAACGAATTTTGCAGCTGCCAGTCGGGGTTGATCTGGTGATCAAGGGTATAGCCCAGCCGCAGCGCATAGCGATTGTTTTTGTCCAAATTATCGTCGGGTTCGCCGATAAATCGATTCCGGGGAAGTTGACCATTAATATTAGGCAATACTGTGCCCAGGGCGGGTAAACCTCGATCGTTGGGTTGTTCAGAAATGGTGTACTCCCCTTCAAAATTAATCTGGGTGTTGGGGCCAACTTGCCAGCTAATAACGGGCGCAATGACGTAATTACGACGATCAAAAAAGTCAATAAAGGTGCCTGTGGTAGAAGCGCCTGCGGTGAGCCGGTAGAGCAAGGTTTCAGACGCATTGAGCGGGCCGGTAAAGTCTAGGGAGCCGCCGTAGGTGTCGAAATTGCCAAGGGTTCCCTCCACAATATAGTGGGGGGTTGCCAACGGCTTTTTGGTCACAATGTTGACGGTGCCGCCGGGGGAACCCTGGCTAAACAAGGCCCCCGCCGGGCCTCTTAGCACCTCAATACGTTCAATGTTAGGAATCGCAATGCGGTTGCTATTGTTGGTCGCATCTCGCAGCCCGTTTCGCAATATGCCCCCGGAAAACCCCCGGAAAACCCGCGAATGGTATAGCCCTCAAAGGCAGACTGCGAGGAGTTATCGGGGGTAACGCCGACCACCGTGCGGAGGGCTTCGTTAACGCTCTGTACCTGCCGATCTTCCAGCAACTCTTGGGGCACCACCTGAACAGAAAAGGGGAGATCTCGCAGGGGCGTATCGGTTCTGCTGCCCACGCTGGCGTTGGGGACGCGGTATCCGGTTTGCCCCTCACCCGTCACCCCGATTTGAATGGCCTCTTCAGCCCCGTCAATCTGGGCAGTTCCCGGCAACACGCTCAAGACCAGGTTCCCTGAGGCTGTGTTGACTTGGGCAGTGGGCGGCCCGTCTGTGCTGGTGATGGCTATTCGCACGTTGCCATCGGGCAAACCCGTGATCTGCACCAGGGCAATGCCCTCAGCCGGGGCAAACTGCTCAGCAGCATCCTGATTAGCCAACTCCAGTACCGCATTGGGGATGTCAGTAATCAGCGCATTCCCTTCTACCCGCGAAGAACTTGCATTGAGGGGGCGATCGCTGACCAGTTCAATCCTCAAACCCTCAGCCGTATCGGTGATTTGCACGTCGGTAATCACCGATACGGCATTGACCGGGTCTTGGGCAATCCACTCCGCTACGGTGAGTGCGGCTGAGCCCGGTTCATCGGTTGCTGTCGCTACTTCTGGCTTAGATTGCTGTAATGGTTGAGCATCTGCCTCGGCTGGGGGAGCGAGTGTACCTACGGACAAACCCATCACGCCCAGCCAAAACCCCAGTGTTTTCAACATCATTACCCCATCACTCCACAACAACCATGCTGAATGACTCTTTGCCATAGCAGCAGATAGGAAATATTCTCAAGTAAGTTTAGGATGAGTGGCCGTTGCTTTTCTCTTCCAGCGGGACTTTTTTCTCTTCCAGCGGGACTTTTTTGGATATCCGCTTAAGCCAGGAGCGGAGAATTTAGGAGCTAAAAGCTAGGAGTGTTGCCATGACTCGATACGCCATTCCCTTATCTACCCTTAAGTCCCAAATCGCTGCCCTATCTGATAGGCCTTTGGGCTTACCCCATACCGCCGCCGAAAGGCTCCGCTAAAGGCGGTGGCGCTAGCGTAGCCGACGGCGGCGGCTACGGCGGCAATGGAGTACTGCTGGGCAAGCAGCTGACAGGCTCGGTCAAGGCGCTGCTGGGTCAGGTAGCCAAAGACCGTGGTGCCAAAAATCTCGCGAAAGCCTTCTTTGAGCTTGCGATCGTTGAGCCCGACTTGGCGGGCTAGATCAATCAGCGAAGGCGGGGTTTGCAGATGATTGAGAATAATTTGCTGGGCATGGTGGATGCGATCTCGATCATCTCGGCTCAGAGGCGCAGGCTGTGGAGCCCCTTCCTGACATGCATCGATGAAAAGCGCCAGCAACTCTAGGGACTTGGCCTCGAGGTACAGGCTTTGGGTGAGGCCCCGGTAGGAACACTGAAGCATTTGCCTCACCGTAGTTTCGATAGCTGGCGTGACTGGAAGAGAGAGGATGGGGTGATGCCGGTTGCCACCATTCAAGACATCGGCTAAGGCTGGGGGGAGCGGTTCATCGCAATTACCAACGAGGGCGTTTAAGCGCGAGAGTTCTAGGTGAATGTCTACCGATAAATAGGCCTGCTGCGCCAATTCACGCCATTGCCCACCCCGTTCTTGGGGAGGAGCTAGATAAGCTCGCTGGGGCTCAAGGTGCTGGTTTTCATTGTAAAAATAGCGGGAGGACAGGCTGAAGACAAACTCTACCCAGTCTGATTCATCTGGCGCGCAGCAATTGGTCACATCCCTATGAAGATGATACTGGTGAAAGGTGAGGGAGATGCTGCTGGGTAGCTCAATATCGCGCTTGTGTCCTGCCCCCAGCCAGTCAGGATACACCAAGGTTTGATCAAGGGCATTGGCTAGTAGGTGTGGCTGGGTACGCTGCGTTTGCTCTCGCAACAACTGCCGCAAGCCATCATCCTGAAAAGTAACCATCACAAAATCATGTCCCAGCACCAGCCCACTGATGATATCAGATCTTAATAAGTCGGGGGATCTCGTTGCCTAGACTGGGGCGCTAATTGCCATACCGCTCCACGGTGTAGGAATGGGCTTCAAGTTCCTCCGCATCGGGCAAAACTGGCAGGGTGAGGGAGGCATCGTCATACTTGCGGCGCAGGGCCAAACCCAGCAGGTAATCGGCAAAGTGGGGGTTTTTGGGCAGCAGAGAGCCATGCATGTAGCTGCCGAAGACGTTTTTGTAGCGGGCTCCTTCGTATTCGGCTGAGGCGTTGTTGCCAAACCCGGCGATGGTTTTAGCCAGAGGTTCGACCCCATCGCCCAAAACCGTTTGCCCAGAGTGGTTTTCAAACCCCACCAGGGTGGAGGGAATCGCCTTCGGTGCCGCATACAGGCTCAGCATTTCCTGGTGCATGGCGGGGAAAACTTCAGCCACCAGATTGCCGATGCAGCGCTGCTTCACCTCTGTGCCAGGGGCTTTGGTGGTGACGTTGATAATCCCTAGCCCACGGGTTTCCTGGCCGTTACCCATCAAAAAGGTGTGGCCCATCAGCTGGTAGCCGCCGCACACCCCCAGAAACACTACCCCAGCTTCGGTATCGGCCTTGATGGTGTCGTACTTAAGCTGGTGGAAGTCATCCACGACGGCCACCTGGTCATTGTCCTGGCCGCCGCCCATAAAGTACAGGTCGGTTTCACCGGGATGGGGTCTATCCCCCATGCTGAGGGGCTTCACGGTGCAGTCAATGCCCATCCACTGACAGCGCCGCTTGAGCACAATCAGGTTGCCGGTGTCGCCATAGAGGTTGAGGTAGTCGGGGTAAAGGTGGGTAATGGTGAGGGAGTAGGGCATCGCTTACACCAGGTCGAGGGTTTTGCCCATGAGTTTACGAAATTCCAGCATGGCGGTGTAGGTGGGCATCACAAACACCGTATCGCCATCCAGCGCCTGGTCGAAGGATAGCTCAATAGCCTTGCGAATGGATTCCACCGTAGGTATCGGGCTAGGGGGAGGATTATCCAACGCATACTTGAGCCGCACCCGCATATCCTTGGCGCGAATGCCGGTGCAGAGAAGCCAATCAAGGGTGGCCTGGTTGAGTCGCTCTAGCTCGCTATCCCACAGCCAGGAGACATCTTTACCATCGGCGGTGTTGTCGTTGATGGCCAAAATTAGCTTCAGGGCCGGGATATGGCGCAGTAGCTCCAGGCTGAGGCTAAAGCTGGCTGGATTTTTGACCAGCAGCAGCCGATAGTTCACCCGCTTATCACCAACCTGGCGGGTCAGAATTTCGCCTCGGCCAAAGGCGGGCCTGAAGGTTTGCAATCCCTGCACAGCTGTGTCGCTATCCACACCAAGCAGGGTGGCAATAGCGATCGCTGTCAGCGCATTGTAAACATGAAAGAATCCCGGCGATGCTGTTCTGGCCTGGGGGATATCGATTGCAACCCCAGCCATCGTGCCGTGAATGGCAAAATCCGTCGTCAGATCGTCATTGATGTGAATTTGAGCAGCCTCCAGCCCTTCACTGCCAGCCTCCCGTCGGTGCAGCCGACCTTCGTAGGGCAAAATCGAGAATATTCCTCCGCCAGAGACACAAAGTAGGTGGCATTGGGCAACCCTTGGGTAAGACGGGCCGTGCGCGGGTCATCCCCATTGGTCACGACCTGAGCCTGAGGGCACTGGGCAATGCCATCGCGGATTAGCTTTTCAGTGCGGTCAATTTCACCGTAGGCATCGAGTTGGTCGCGGTAGAGGTTGGTAACGGCTATCACCTGAGGTTGCAACAGCGCCGCAATGCGGGGAAGGGTAGCTTCCTCCACCTCCAAAATGGCGTGGGTAACGTCGAGCCGTCCCAGGGCGTTGCTCTGTTTCAACAATTCCGAAAGGATGCCCTGGCTCAGGTTGGCCCCAGCCTTGTTACGCAGCACCTTTACCCCAGCCACTGGCTCCAGCATGGCGCTCAGCATGGTTTGGCTGGTGGTTTTACCGTTGGTGCCGGTGATGGCAATGATGGTGGGAATTTGCTTCACCAGTGCCCCCAGTGCAAAGGGGCAATACTTCCCGACCAAATACCCCGGCAGAGCTGTGCCAGAGCCTCGCCCAGAGACTCGCAACACCAGGGTTAGCAGCTTAGCAAAGGCCACAATGGGAATCAGCAGCAGTTGGTTCATGGCAAGGGGCGTGAAATATGCTGTCCACGTTACCGCAAACCTGACTCGCCTGTTGCATTATGGCCAAGCAGGTAGCCGTACCAGAAACCCCTAATTAGGACACCGCAAGAGCCTCTACGTTTGCAGATTGATCCTGAGTGTGGCTATACCTCGGCGGTAGAGGCCGAGTTTTACCCTTAATTTCACCAAGCTGCCAGCCCAGTTTTTCCACCAGGCTAAAGAGTTTTGTCCGGCTATCGGGTCGGTCTAACAACAGGTAAGGGGATAAAACCAAGCCAATTATAGAGAGTCGTAAAATATTGAGGGAAAGCTTTAAAACACCAAGTTTTGAGCGCAGGGAATTGAACTTGTAACCGGGTTCTCGATAGCTTCGATATAACAGTTGAAACTCTTCTCCCCAGTTCAATTTTTGCCGAAAATGCGCCTTTAGACTACTGCGCAGTCGATAATGGATAACTGCCTTTGGAATAAATTGAAGCTCGATACCAGCTTCCTGTGCCGCCAGCAGTAGTCTGCATCAAAGGCATAGCTAAAGGTTGGATTAAATCCTCCTAGTTTTCGTACACACTGCGTCTTAAACCAAAGGTGCATCCCCACGCATGTAACAGATACGGGTAACAGGGAACTCGAGGAATTTCTGTTTCTTGCTGCCGCTCGCCTGAAATGCCTAAAAGCCAGGGCGCATTTAGCTTGCGATAATCCATGCGCGCCACAACAAACCCATGATTTAGCAAGCTATTACCCATAGCTCGCAACCAACCCTCGCCAACTTCGTCATCGGCTTCGCAGAGCACAAAGGCATCGCCTGTCGCTACTTTAAAGCCCTCATTATAGGAGTGGAACGCTCCGAATCTTGGCTCTGGTGGCGTGTAAGCCTGAACAATAGTCAGAGCAGGGAGATAGGGCCGATATCGCTCAACAATCTCTACAGAGTTATCGGTGGAGCCATTGTTAACAAAATCAATTCCCAATCGTCTGTCCAGGATTGGCGGCAAAGCGCATCCATTTGCTGAGCAATGGTAGCCGCTCCATTGTAACAGGGTAAGATCACACTTATTTTCATAAAACCTCTCTAAAAAGGGCATTAATTTTACAAGAAAAAATCCAGGAGTTTTGCTTGCTAATTTAAATTGATTTGAGGACATTTTTCTACCCTAGAAGTATCAAAAAATGGCACTCAATTAGAGCAATTAAATGTCATGAAAGCTATTTTTTAAAAGTCAATCGACCTCTATAACTGCCATGGAGAGGCAGACCAGATTTGTGATCAGTCAATATGTCTCTACAACGGCCGACTGTAGAGACATATTGCAAGGAGTTGCTTAGCTTAAGGACGCTGCAAACCTAGTTGACTGACACAACGGCGAAAAGCATTGATATTTCGTAGGTTGAGCGGCGCGCTAGCAGAACCCAACAGGCCCCAGAAGAGTGACTGGGGTTGGGCGAAACGCAGTGGAACCCAACCTACAATTGAGATGTGTCAGGCAGCCAGGCGATCATGTCACTATTTCCATTCCTCGTAACGTAAATACACTCAGAGTAGAGGTGGTTGAAAGCTTCAGCAACCACACTTTCAGTGAGCAGCCCAAAATGTGCTGTGAGCTACCACTGAAAAACCCTTTTAAATTGCTTAAACTTAATCTCAGAAATTAATATTTCTGGGTAGTTAAGTCATTGATTGGATTCAGAATCTGAAAGCATTATCCCTTTAAGCATGATTTAACACGTTAACCTTTCAATAAGACTACATAAAAACTCTGTAAAGATATGACCTTGATGGATATTTCCCCTGAACTTTCGGGCCATTCCTAGGTCTCCCTAACAAAAACAAGCCGTTGCCACCTTATAGGCCGGTGTATAAAAGGTATGGGTGTGCAGGAGTGGGCCAGCGGCGATCTCTCAAAAGCTGTCTTCGGTGTATCTTGCTGTTATCCAGCATTGCCTACTATCCGGATGGAGAAGCTTGGTGGGCTAGTACAAGGTGGATTGGGTCATAATTGATTGTGACTCCGTTGTACCGCGGACACTGTGGGAAATTCGTGCTGGTCAGTCTGCCCCCGGTTGGTTTCAGCGCTGATTTGGAGGCCGTGAGCATACCACGGCGGTGTTAATGCCAGAGGGAGTGCTTCCACTGCATTATGAACTACCCCTGGCTAGCTAAAGAGGTCTAGGTCGCTGGGGGGGTGGGCTTCGCTACGGGCGTAGCGGCCAAAGAAAATAATTTTTTCTGGTGGTCAGCGATCTACGATGCGGTCTCGTCAATCTTCAGCCCATTGCCTAGGCAGTTAGTGCAGCGTCAAGACTTAATTTTAGGGTTGTCCCCTTCTGAAAGACTTGTCGCGAAAGGCTTTTGGGAAACACTAACTCTAATTCTTAACGCTGACGCTACACTAGGTAGCTCAAGAATTTTAGCGCTTTAACGATATCTAGCAACGTTTCAGCAGTTGGGTCTCGCATCTCATGAACCCACCTGTAAACGTTAGTGCGCTCCACTTCTAGCGTCTTGGCAAGGCTGTACTGGCTAACGTGGTATTTCTCTAAAACGTGCTTGAGCACCTGAGCTGCTTTACCCATATTATCGAAGAGGTTGAAGCCACATCATAGTCTGCCCTAGTTCGGGCTTCTTCAGCCTGAATCAAGTTTCGCAGCACGAAATTGTCCTCAGCTTTCTTGGCCAGTTGCTGCTGTTCAGAGGTCCTATTGTAATGCCTTCTCGATAATGGAGTCATGCGGGTGCTGACTCGGTATGTCAGGGTCTAGTAAGGATGGCGTAATTTTTGATGGTTTTGCCGGGGCCGCAATGGTAAACCAGTGCGAGTCATATCCTGGCAAGCCAGTAGGGGGTGTGGTCATGGAGGCCCCATGCCTTGAGCCTGCTGTTTCAGGGTTAGGCATGCAAGCCAAACAACCATGTATAAGTTTCTTTAATGAAAACGCAAGATAATTTATGGGGTGAATAGCGTCTAACTTTCTAGGCAGGCGATAGAATTTAGCTTGATTTTAAGCTTTGGATCACGCTCTGTATCATGGCGGACTCTGGTGCCTCTCTGGCCGGTGAAAATTTTGACTCGTTGCCCCGTGAAGACAGGGTTGAAAATCTGCGTAATGCCCTAGAAACCCTGCAAATTGCTGATGAAATTGCCAAACAGGGCTATTTAATTACCAGTTCTGAATTAGCCGATCTCATGGATGTGAATGCTAGTGCCGTCACAAGCCGCGGCGAGTTTTGGGCCTGGCGAAATTGGTCAGTGTCGCGAGTGCGTCGCGAGGGGAATCAAATCCTCTGGCAAATTGAACGCATCGACTAAGCCATTATCCTGGCAAAATCTCTGCCCTTGCTGTTAGCTTACCCAGTGCTGGGGGCTGACTAGGGAGTGACGAGTCTTCAATCTCACTGTGCACCTACCCAAATCTCCCTGGTTTCGCTGGGGGGTTAGCTTGGGCATTGGCTTTCTACTGGTCATCGGTATTGGTCGCCAGTTTCGCAGTGCCGAAAAGCTAGCCACCCTTGAGCCTTTGCCGCAGGATCCCTCCATTCAGGCCTACTTTAACCACAGCCAGGCGGCTTACTATACCGATCCCTATCGCCAGATCACCCGGCATGGGGACAATCTAGAGCAGATTATTATTGAGGCCATTGAATCGGCCCAGTCTTCTATTGACGTGGCTGTCCATGAATTTACCCTGCCGGGCATTGCCCAAGCCCTAGGGCAGAAGCAGACCCAGGGGGTACACGTGCGGGTGGTGGTAGAAAATACCTACAATATTCCGATTACCCAAAAAGATCCCGAACAGTTCGACCGGCTGGCGGACTACGACCGCAACAAAGTTGTCGATCTTTACCGTTTTGTTGACCAAAACCAGGATGGCGAACTTAGCCCTAAGGAAATAGCCGCCAGGGATGCCCTCACTATTCTGGAGCAGGCCCAAGTGCCCCGCCTGGATGACACCGCCGATGGCAGCAAGGGTAGCGGCTTAATGCATCACAAATTTATGGTGGTGGATGGTCATACTGTCATTACTGGGTCAGCTAATTGGACCTTAAGCGATATCCACGGCGATTTCCTTAGCCCCAGCAGCCAAGGAAATGCTAATAGTCTTTTGGTTATTACCAGCGCTCCTCTCGCCCAGCACTTTCAAGCAGAATTTAACACCCTCTGGGGCGATGGCCCCCAGGGTCAAACCGACAGTCAATTTGGGCTGCAAAAGGCCCATCGTCCAGCGCAGTCGGCGGCCATAGCTGGAACCGTAGTAGAGCTTCAGTTTTCCCCAACTTCTGAGACGCGGCCCTGGGCCGAGAGCGTCAACGGGTTAATTGCCAAAACCCTAGGCCAGGCCAGCCAAGGAGTTGACCTAGCCCTATTTGTTTTTTCGGATCAAACCCTTAGCCATCATCTGGCTCAGGAGGCGCGGCAAGGAGTTACAGTGCGGGCGCTTATAGATCCAGGCTTTGCTTACCGCAGCTACAGTACAGGGCTAGATATGTTGGGATTGGCCGTGCCCGACCATCGCTGCAAGTTCAGCCCCAATAATCAACCCTGGACACAGCCGATTACCAGCGTCGGCGTACCAGCCCTGGCTGAGGGCGATAAGCTACACCACAAATTTGCAGTGATAGACAATAGCATTGTGGTGGTTGGCTCTCAAAATTGGAGCCAAGCCGCTAACACCTCTAATGATGAAAACCTATTGGTTATTCACAGCGCCATAGTGGCGGCTCACTATCAGCGCGAGTTTGAGAGACTGTATACAGGCGCTACCCTGGGTATAACCCCACAGTTGCAAGGCATTATCGCCAAGCAAAGGTCTCGTTGCGGATTGTGAAGTTTTCATCTACCGGGAGGGCCTGAAATTCAAAAAAATCAGGCTCTCCTAAGGTAGACGACCTGTTAGTCTTATCTTCGGCCATGATGTCTTCCACGTGGGCAGGCTGAAGCCCTAACCATTGGATAGTTTGTTGTACACTCCAGCGGCGGCGGTTGGCAATGGCCATCACCTGGGACATCGTAATCGTAGGCATTGGGCTAGTTAGCCAACTTCTAACGACATGGGGCCGCAGATTAAGGGATACAGCCAGTGCTCGCATGTCATCGTAATAGGTCAGCTCCTGCCGCAGCCAATCAATCAAGACCTTTGTGTTCCAAGGATAGTGAGAAGTTCCCATAGCGCCAAAAAGTTTATGCTTCACATTCATTAAGCACTAAAACAGAATTAGGTAGTCCTAAAGATGTAAGGATGGAAGGGATAAGCGTTCCAGCAGAAAACCCATGTCTGATTGCCAGCCCACCTGCCCTGATTGCCTGTCAAGTCGTGTCGTCAAAAACGGCAAAATC
>JAAUUR010000052.1 GCA_012031045.1 Leptolyngbyaceae cyanobacterium SM2_5_2 | reverse complement strand
TGGGAAAAAACCGCTGAAAAAATTGCGGATACTTACCAGGATGTGGTGAAGAAGGGTTAGGACAGGCCAGTAAACTGTAATTCTTTTAGACGAGGAGGGATGCCCCCTTGAGTTATTTATTGAAGAATAGCCTTCGGCTCCAGGCTAGAGATTCTCTATTTCTGGGGCGCTATCTTAAGGAAAAACTGGGCCAAGTTGGAAAAACGAAAAAACTAGTTATTTGCAATTTCTTACCCCTAAAAGTGGTACCCATTTATTATATCAAATTCTCTATTCTATCCCTGGTCTACAGCAGTGGGATGACATTGTTTCTGTCCAATCTCTTTGCGGCATTATGAATACTCCAGCACACATTCGCTGGAAAATTGGTTCCGCTCCAGATAATTCAATTGTGCGCAGCCATCTGATGTATAGCGAAGAGATTCTTAATATTTTCAGCGAACATCAGTGTAAGCTGTTGTTTATTTATCGAGATCTTCGCGATGTGGCTGTTTCCCATGCTCGCTGGGTTACTAAAGAAGAACGTATTTTCTTACATAAAGTTTATCAGCAGCTTCCTGATTTTGATCAGCAACTCATGAAGACGATTGAAGGAGTGCCGCTCGGATCTCCCTTAGGATCTAACCTATCTCAGCCCGATATCGGGCAAGACTTCAAGCGGTGGCAGGGTTGGCTGGGTCATGCTCAAACCCTAGCGATTCGGTTTGAGGATTTGGTTGGAGAGCGAGGCGGCGGCTCCGAAGAAAAGCGACTGTACCTGGTGGAACAAATTCTGGATCATCTCGGTATTTCTATGTCTAGTGACCAGATCGAGGCAAAATTTTCGTCCCGAGCTATGAATCCAGAAGAGTCACATACCTATATCAAGGGGGGCAAAGGCTCGATTGGGGGCTGGCAAAAAAGTTTTAGCTATGAGCATAAGCAAGCCTTTAAGCGTGTAGCAGGCAAGCTACTTATCGATCTGGGTTATGAAACTAGTTTTGATTGGTAATCGAAAAAACACCCTTAGATGAATCGCTATTTATAGAAATTGGATGACCAAATGATGAAACCATTTCGGCTAGGGGTTGTTTTTACTCACCCCACGCAACACCACGGTCCTCTATGGAAACGGCTTAGCGAGCAGCCTAACCTATCGGTTAAAGTACTTTACTTATCTGATGAAAATCAGCAGGCTGGGGATAGGTTTTTAGGTGGCAATGCCCAGGCTTGGGATGTGGATTTACTCAGTGGTTACGACTATCAATATCTTAAAGACTTGACGGGGAAAGTTCCAGACACCCGCCGAAAAACTGTCATTAGTCCAGCATTGGTTTCTCAGTTAACTCGGCAAAACTTTGATGCCATCTTTATGCAAAGCTTCGTTAATTACTCTTATCGATTAACGGCACTGCTTTGCAAGCTACGGGGAATTCCCCTAATCATGCAAAATGACGCCACTATTCTCTCAGATGGACGGTATAACCGATCCCGTCGAGTCATAATGTCGTTTATGTATCCCTGGATGATGAATTTAGCCGATTACTGGCTTTCCTGCGGGGATCATAATGAAATTCATCTGCGCCACTATGGTATTCCTGATGAAAAAATTATTCGAGGCTGTCATCCGGTAGATGGTGAACGCTATCGTCAAACTATTGCTCACCGCCAGGCTGATATCCAACGGGTTTATCGTCAACACGCCTGGGATGAAGACACCTTGCTTTACGGTTTTGTAGCTAAATATATCGAGCGTAAGTCGCCATTCGAGTTCATTGACGCGATCGCTAAAGCCCACCAGCAAAATCCTCGCATTCGTGGCATTATGCTGGGTGGTGGCGAGTTGGAAGCCCAAATTAATGCTCGTATTGGTCAACTGAATGGCGAAGTCATTAATGTTGGCTTTGTCAACCAGTCTGAGCTGCCGCTGTACTATGCCGCCATGCACTGCTTTGTCTGCCCCTCTCGGATAGACCCCCATCCGCTGGTGGTATCAGAAGCAATGGCATCGGGATGTCCGCCAATTTTGAGCGATCGCTGCGGCAACTGGGGCTACAACGACACCGTCACCCACCGCTACAACGGCCTGGTATATCGCCACGGCAATAGCGACACCCTGGCCGACGCCATGCTAGCCATGGCTGATGCAGAAACTCGCCAGCGCTATAGTCAACGTTCTATGGAAGTGTTTGATGGCCAGGATTTGAACTTTGCGGTTCAGTCCTTTATCCAAGTGGCTAATCGGATACGCCAGCAGCGAGGCCTCAGCCCTACCGTGGGGCAACCCAAACCGTCTGAGGCTCCCGTAATCAATGCCGGTACACCTACTCCATCCCTCTAACGCCAGGAGACAATTTGTTCATGAAGGTACTGATTTCTGCCTATTCCTGCGAGCCTGGGCGCGGTTCTGAACGCGGCGTAGGGTGGAATGTAGCCCGCGAGGTAGCCAAGCGCCATGAGGTCTGGGTTTTAACCCGGCCCGATGAGAGTCGGGAAGCCATTGAGGCTGAGCTAGCCTGCAACCCAGTGCCCAACCTCAACTTTGTATATTTCACCCTGCCCTTCTGGCAAGATAGCCTGCGCTGGGGGCAATCTGGGGCTATGCAAATTCACTACTACCTCTGGCAGATACAAGCCTACTTTGTAGCTCGTAAACTGCACCAGGAAATTCAGTTTGACTTAGCCCATCATGTAACCTTTGTTAAGTATTCCAGTCCTAGTTTCCTAGCTTTTTTGCCAATACCCTTTATCTGGGGGCCAGTGGGAGGAGGCGAATCAGCTCCAACCCCCTTTTGGCAAGATTTTAGCCTAAAAGCTAAACTCTACGAACTAGGACGCGACCTAGCCCGAAAAATGGGTGAGATAGATCCGTTCACTCGACTGACAGCTCGAAAGAGCACTGTTGTCCGAGCCACTACCATTGATACGGCCACTCGCCTGCATAAAATGGGCGCAAAAGAGATTCAAATCGTGCCTGAAGTTGGTTTACTGGAAGAAGAATTAGAGGCATTAAGGCAGTATCCTCTACCAATTGATCTGCCTGTGCGGTTTATTAGCATGGGCCGGTTGCTTCATTGGAAGGGCTATCATCTGGGGCTGCAAGCTTTTGCTCAGGCTAATCTACTCGAAACCGAATATTGGCTGGTGGGGGATGGCCCGGAGCGAGAAAGGCTACAGAATATGGCTGAGGCCTTGGGGGTAGCTGATCGGGTTAAATTCTGGGGTCGCCTCACGCGTGAAGAAACCCTTGAGAAACTTCGGGACTGCCATGTTTTGGTACACCCCAGCCTACATGATTCCGGTGGATGGGTTTGCATCGAAGGCATGGCTGCAGGGCGTCCGGTAATTTGCCTTGACTTGGGAGGACCAGCGGTGCAAGTAACTGAAGAAACTGGCTTTAAAGTTGCGGCTAATAACCCATCTCAGGTCATTCAGAAAATGGCCGAGGCTATGCGGTGCCTGACGGAGGATCCTACTTTACGAGAAAAAATGGGGAATGCTGGGCGCACACTAGTTAGCGAAAACTATGGGTGGCGAGTAGTAGGAGAACGCCTAAATGCCCTGTATCAAAATACTGTCAATCCTATACCGGTCAAGATCTAGCTAAGGCTGTTATGCATATTTTTATTCCTATCCTCACCGCCCTGACAAACCCACTGGGGTTTGTAGACACGGGACTAATTTAGCCCAGTGCTTAGCTGAACGTGATCAAGTGAAACAGGTTACAGTTGTTATTGGTGACTGGCAGACAGATTACTTTGGCCGTAGCTTTAGCTTGTCTTCATCTAAGATCAAGTTAATTGATGTGGCAATTCAAAATCGGTCAATCTCTAGAAATCTTTGGTTTTTAAGAGAGTTGCCTAAACTAGCCAATCAACTTAAGCCTGATATTATTCATCTCTCTTTTCCATTCCCAATCATCCGACGTTGGTTTAATGCTCCAATCGTAGCAACTATTCACGATTTATATCCCTTCGAATATCCTCAGAACTTTGGTTATCCCCAAGTTTGGTTTAACCAAGGATTTCTGCGCCAGTGCGTTGACCAGAGCGATGGCCTATCCTGTGTATCTCAGGTAACCTTAGACTCATTGAAACTACATTTTCCAAAATTACAAGATCGCAAGCCTTTAAAAGTAATTTATAACTCCGTAGACTTCTCGAATAAATTATCAAATCTTTCCTCTCGATTGACCGATTTTTCAGATAAGCCTTTTATTTTAGGAGTTGCCCAGCATCGCAAAAACAAAAACCTAAATTTGCTCATTCAAGCCTATCATCGCCTTCGAGAAAGCGGGAATATTTCAGCTAATATTCAGCTCCTTCTAGTGGGAAGCCCTGGCCCTGAAACCCAGGCATTGCATGGGCTAGTCCAAAGCCTCCATCTCAACTCAAAGGTTACATTTTTATCTGGACTAAGCGATGAAGAATTACGGTGGATGTACGAACAGGCTGAACTATTTGTGATGCCCTCTTCTACTGAAGGTTTCTGTTTACCCCTGGTAGAAGCCCAAACCCTAGGATGCCCTATTGTCTGCTCAAATATTCCTATTTTTCATGAGATTGCCTCTCCCTACTGCCATTTTTTCTCTCTAGAGAATACACCAATATCTAATTTAACTCAAGCTATATATAAGGCAATTTCCAAACCAAAAAATAGGCAAAGCTTTGTCAATTCAAGCTTTTTGAGTAGCACCGTTGCTCAACAGTACTTGAATTTATATCAGCTTGTCTCTGCCTGAAGGAAAAGTTTCAATTACTGTCAGTGCGTTTACCAAGGCTCTATGAATACCCCAGTCTTATTTTCAAAGAATGAAGGTCGGGTTAAAGCTGTAACTCTGTTGCTGTGGGGATATGTTACTATCTTTTTTCCCCGTGCGTTAACAATGTTTGGTGCTCCGGCAGCACTGAATTTTGTGCATTTTGCCTTTGTTCCAGTTATATCTGGAGTCATATTGTTAACAGCCCCGCTTAGAAATCGAGTTCAAGCCAGAATTGTTAGAGATTTAGGCTTCGCTGTTGGGCTTCTGTTAGCCAGCATGGTAGCTAGCGCTTTACTGAACCAGGCTGGTCTAATTAATGTCTTTGTTTATTTCATCATTCTAGCTGAGCCCTACATTTTATTAATGGCTATGGTGATGGTGCCGCTAGTTGGCAAAAATCTAGAGCGGTTTCGTCGGTGGATAATCATATTCAGTATCATTAACTTTGCAATGGCTCTAAGCCAATGGATTTTCATTCCTATAGGTATTTATCCTAAGCCAGAAGGAGGCACTCTACAAGATAATATCACCGGAGTATTTGGTGGCGGCGGCGGTAGTGCAGCCAACTATATTTCCTGCACTATCACCATCTATGTGGGAATGTATGTGTTTAATCATTACAAAAGCTATCCGATATGGTTACGAAGTTCTTTATTTCTAGCAGGAATTTTCCAAGCCCAAATTTCTGATTCCAAGCAAGTGTTTTTGGCTTTATTAGGTGGCGGAGTCTTGCTAGTAGTGACCAAGGTGAACTACATTCAAAAAATGCTCATGTATGCCATTGTGATGGGCGTGATCATGGGCGCTTTCTATTGGGCCATTTTTAACTTGGATTATGAGTTTTTAGGTCATTATCGAAATTGGTTAGATCGCGAGGGGCTGTATGGCCCGGATGGCGCAGCTACACTGACCAAAACAGCCGCCTTCCGTATTATTCCTACTTATTACACCTCTGTACTCAACTGGTTAATAGGTATTGGGCCAGGGCATGGCGTTAGTCGGCTGGGAGGATGGGTTTTAAGGGATTATGCGAGCCTACTCATGCCTCTGGGCGCAACGATTCATCCAGCTTCTCAGGAAGTTTTTCAGGTCGTCACTAGTGGGTGGATAGCTCAAGAATCCACGGTATATTTTCCACTCTTTACCTGGGCAGGCATTTGGGGAGACTTGGGTTTTGTTGGGTTGTTTAGCTATCTCTACCTGGCTTGCGTCGCTTGGCGGTGGTTCTGTGTAGACGATATGTGCAAGTTTTTTATGCTCAGTACAGCTGTATTTGGCTTTATCTTGACCCAAATGGAAGAGCCAGCCCAGGTGGTAACCATAGCGGTTTTGCTAGGCCTTCGGTGGCACGAAGAGCAGGCCAAGCGGCAGGCCCAGATGAATTCTAGGTACAACTTGGTCACGTCGATAGAAGATCCATTTAGGACTTTGCCTTTGTAAAGCTTCAGTGCGATCAGTGAAACTTTTGAAAAAGCGTCCGGTTTTTTAGGCCAGAGCTTAGAAGTATGTCTAGAGAAATCGGTTCTGATAGTACTTCCCTTAAAGTTGCTGTTAACTTAATTGGCTATGACTAGTATTCCTGGATCCCAAATCATTTCAACGCCTAGTGTTTGGCCTTCTGCTACCCGCAACATCTTTTTAGTGTTGGGATTGGCCTGTATCGTTGGCTTTGTAGCAAATTTCTTAACCTTAATCATCATCTCGCCCGATCCAATGGCTTTAGAATGGCGGCTTGATGTTATGCAACAGGTTAGCGGTCGCAGCATTGTTCTTTTCTTTGGGGCTGCGCTAGTTCTGTATAGTCTCCTAGATCAACCGACAATTGCTCGCGGTTTAGCTTTAGCCTGTCTCATCACAGGGGTTGTCTTTCTGCTATCCGGGGTACTAGTAATTCGTGACGGCATAACTCTACAAAATCAGGCCGTAGGAACTATTGAGAGCCAATCTGAAGCTATCCGCTCTCAGTTAGAATCCGCTGCACCGGGTGCAAATTTCCCGCCTGAAATTACTCCCGAACGGATCAAAGAGGCACTGCCTCAGCTAGAACAACAGACTGAAACCCTGAAGCAAAATGCCCGTGGTAGCGCTGTTCGAGCCATGATTTCTGTATTAAGTCGTCAAGTTATTATTGGCTTAGGTCTTGTTAGCTTAGGACGCATTGGTTTGAGGCATAAGTCATAGTATTTGGTTTGGTTTTTACTGCTTTATCTAATGTCTGAAGCAGCGGATTTAGGGGCGCTTATGTGCCTGATCATGAAATCAGCAAGTTTACAGTAAAGCAATACAGCAATGGCTTCCCCTAACGTAAAACGAACATCTTATCTCCAAGCAGCTTGGGCGTGGCTCATTTCAATGGCTAAAGATGCTCATGGGCGCTTTGTGCTATTAGGTTTAACTGTAGGGCTATTTTATTTGCCAGCCTGGTTAGGCTACTTAGTGCCAAGGGCGCTTAAGGGTAAGGTGGGGTGGTTTCTAGTTCTATGTATGCTTGGCTTGGCGGGCGCAGAATTATGGAGCCGCCGCGCTGTTTTAAAGGAACTTAAGGCTTCCGATGAAGATCGGTTGCTTGGTTATTTGCTCATAATTGCCGGGGCGGCGCTGTTTCCATTTTGCCGTTTCGCTCTTTGGCCCCAGGCTTTTCTTTGGATGCTCATTTTAGCCGGCATTGCTTGTAGCACTTGGGGAGCTAGCTTTTTTAGGCAGTTTATGCTGCCCAGCTTTTTCATAGGGCTGACTACCTACCCTCGTATCGGCTTTATTTCTCGGTTTATTTGGGACTTTATTGCACCCTATCAATTCCTAGAAATTAAAATGGCCCAGATCACCACAGCTGTCATGCGCATCTTTGGTTTCTCTGCTGTACAGAATGGGGTTAATATTATCTTTCCTGAAGGTGCTGTAGAAGTGGGTTGGGGTTGTAATGGCCTAGACATGGCACTTTCTGTAGCTGCTACTGGTCTGTTTATGGGCATACTCTACAAGCAAAAGCCTGTTCAGATGGTGATACTAATCATCATTGCCGCCTTTATTTCTCTACTGTTTAATATTCCACGATTAATGCTAGTAACCATCGCCCATGTGTATTGGGGACCGTGGTGGTTTAACTTTTGGCACGGATTCTGGGGCGGGCAAATCTTTGTAGGGATTTTATTAACGGTCTACTACTATGTCATGATGGCGATGATTGAGCAATCCAAGGAAAAGTCAAAAGCTTAATCCCCAATCCTTTCTCTTTTCCGATTTGGCCGCAATACATTTATAGTTTAGACTGAAGCATAGTAAAACTATGTTTTTTTGATACTGCTTGGGATCTAGAATTGAGCTAAATCAATCCGTAATTTCACTGATGATTTCAGAAAGTTTACAAAGTTAGTGTATAGTGATATAAGTAATTGGGAGTGAAGGCTTTAGTAGTTGCATTCCTCTAGATTCGCTTTAAGTCAGGGTTCCCTCTACTAGTTTCTAGCTGTATCTTTGTTTTGTCCTTCCCGTAGACTTTGTCAAATGATCCTATTGCCCCCTTAGGGTTAATAACTGTTCAGGAACTTGTGCCCCCATAGGTTTATCCAAGGGAAAGTTTTGCTGAGCCAATTTGATCAATTGCTATTCTTTATGGCTTTGGACTTTAGCTACGCGAGTACTTCGAATATTGTGAGCAAAAAGCATTTGGATTAAAAATTAGTTCCTGAATTGAGTCACTAGGACAAAAGCTGAGACGGCATTTAAACCCATACCGTGGAGAGCAAATGACGACTCAAAGTGTTCCTACGCTGATTAAAGGCATTGTTTTTATCGATGAATCGATTCCTGATATTGATACCCTATTGAAAGGGTTGTCTACTGATTTAGAGGTTATCTACCTTGACGCCGCCCAGGATGGCATGGTTCAAATTTCTGAAGCGTTTCAAGGGCTCTCTGGACTAGAGAACATTCACATTGTTTCTCACGGAGAATCAGGTGGCCTCTTTCTCGGTTCAACACACTTAACGACGAGCACCTTAAGCACCTATCGAGACGCTGTTGCTCAATGGCAAGAGGTACTGACTCCAACCGCCGATATTCTGCTCTATGGCTGTGAGGTTGGTGCAGGTTCCCAGGGAGAAGACTTTCTTGAGCACCTTAGTCAATGGACAGGGCCGATGTCGCAGCGTCTGATGATATCACCGGTTATGGTGGCGATTGGGATTTTGAGCTATTCACCGGCCCGATTGAGGCGATTTCAGCCTTTGACCCAGACGTACAGGCTAGCTATGGTGGCAGCCTGAATGTGATTACGGTTACAACCACGGCCAATAGTGGAGGTGGCTCATTGCGAGAAGCCATTGCCGAAGCCCCGGCTGGTAGCACCATTCGCTTTGCGCCTAGCCTGGCCGGCAGCACCATTCGCCTGACCAGCGGAGAAATTTTCCTTGGCAAGGAAATCACGCTGGATGCGACAGGGGTACCGAATCTCACCATTAGTGGTAATAATACCAGTCGCATTTTTCAAGTTGGCACATCCCAAAACCCAGTTAGGGCTACATTTAGAGGGTTAACGCTTATTCATGGCAATGGCCAGGGCACCCAGGTACCCGGGCTTGGTGGGGCGATTAATGGGGCCAATTTTTCAACCATCACTCTGATGGATTGCCGCCTCAACTTTAACAGGGCTAATCGAGGCGGAGCGCTGCAGGTTGGTTCTGGGGCGCAGGTGACGATCCTAAATAGTAGTTTTAACCGTAATGATGGCAGCCTTAGTGGCAACGGCAAGAGTGGCGGTGCAATTTCAACTAATAGTGCTGGTGGGGCTGGTGGGCCTGGTTTTTTGCTGATTGAAAATTCTCGGTTTACCAACAACCGAGGCTTTAATGGCGGGGCTGTTTACAACATCTCTACTCCGGTTACAGTCAAAAACTCGGTATTTCTGAACAATACAGCTACGGGTAATGGCGGGGGAGCATTGTTTAGTGACGGTGCAGGCCCTGGCGGGCCTGGCACTACTAGTGGAGGTACTGTCCGCATTCAAAATAGTCGGTTTGAGGGCAATAAAACCAAAGGTGGTGGTGGGGCACTTTATATCTGGAGTTATGGCACAGATAAACTGATTCTGGAAAACAGTACGCTGCTGAGAAATACTGTTACCGTAAGTGGTAAAAACCTAGCTCGTGGTGGCGGATTGGAGGTTAATGGTGGTTTTGTAACCCTGCGCAATGTAGGAATTGCTAATAATGTTGCGAACACTCAAGGGGGTGGGCTGTGGGTGCAAACTGGCCGGGTGGTAAATATTACCAATAGCACTTTTTCTGCTAACCGAGTGGTAAACGATGCTGGCGGAGCGATGTTTTTGAACACTAGCTCTACAGCTCCAGTGACTATTACCAACTCCACTATTGTTCATAATGTTGCCGGTCGAGCTAATGGCGCACTGTGGATGAACAATAACAATAAAGGTTCGATTACTCTGCGCAATTCAATTGTGGCGTTTAATCGAGCCGGTGATCCTAATCAGCAGCAGGTCGGCTTTACTCCCCGTGACGGAGGGGGCAATATTGAATTCCCGGCCCCTACCTGGTCAGGGCGGCGTGTAGCTGCGAACAGTCGAATTGTGGATCCCCAACTGGGGCCACTGATGAGAATTGGCGATGACCTAGTGCATCCTGTGCTAGCAGGCAGTCCAGCCACTAATACCGGAGTTAAAAACAGCGGCGTGCCAGCTCAAGATCAGCGCTTGTTTAAGCGGGATAGTCAGCCAGATGTAGGCGCTTTTGAACGAGGTGGACTCTCTTCTACAGGCAGCAGCAGTAGCGATGTGTTATTTGGAACGTCAGCCAGCAATAGTGTTGCAGGCCAGGGCAACAACGATATTTTAATTGGCCTGGGTGGTGCTGACGCTCTCGACGGCGGTGCCGGAGCGGATCGTTTTGTCTATACTGGGCGATCGCAAGCAGCAGCCCACGCCCAATCCACCCTGGCAAACCTAGATCGAATTCTGCGGTTTAATCCTACCGAGGGCGATCGCATCCAGTTGGACTATGACCAAAACCTGTTAATCCCTGAACTTCCCCAAGGTTTGTTTAATGCTGGTGTAGTCAGCGGTTCTAACCTTGAACAGGCACTTCTATTGGCTTATAGGGATAAGAACCAGGCTGCCGGTGGGGCTCAGGCTCTTACGGCTAATCAGGCTGTGATCTTCCGCTGGGGAAGCCGCACCTATCTATCGGTCAATAACGCCACCTCATCCTTCTCTAGGGATAATGATTTGGTGATTGATATTACAAGGGTAGCCCTGGTTGGCAACGATTCAGGGGCAGGGGTTTTAGCAGTTTCTAACTACTTCGCCTAATCTCCAAAAACAGGCAGGATTTTAGAGTCATGACTCTGACGGGCTAAGTTTTCTTTTTGAAAACCTGATGACTAACCTAAAATCTTGTCTGTTCTTTCACAGATTTATGTTGAGGTTGGTCTGCTGAAGGGTTAGGATTTAGGTAAACAGTTGATAAATGTGTACTTATTTACCAAAGGTTCCTGTTTGAAGAAGCCGTTTGGCTAAGCTTGTCAATTGCAACTCAGGGCGGGTCTACCATTGTTCTTTGATAACGGAGTTGCAAACCCCAATGAATACTGCTTTGTTTCATAAAGCTGCTATTGGTGCAGCAGCTGGCGTGGCCAGCTTAGCGATTGTGAGTCAGGCACCTATGGCTAAGGCAGCTACCCCCTATGGCCCTAGCCCCTATACTCAGTTCAGTGACAGTCCATTTTCTGGTATCGATTTTACAACTGACCCAGACGGCTATTTTCATCTTGAAGACTTTGAAGATGGTGCTTTAGATACCCCAGGCGTTACAGCATCCGCTGGTTTTGTCCTGCCGGGTCTGCCTGGTAATACCCTAACTGATTCGGTTGATGGCGATGATGGATCAGTCGATGGCAGCGGCAGCGCAGGCACCAGCTTTTATTCCAACAATAATAAAGTCCTACGGTTTACCTTTGATGCCAGTGTTCTAGGCAAGCTACCCAGCCATGTAGGTATTGTGTGGACGGATGTGGGCTTTGTAGATGGGGATACGCCGCCTACGTTTACTGGTAGGGGAGATGTGGTGTTTCGGGCTTATAACGCCGGTAACCAATTGCTCAAAAACGTCATTGCCAAAAACCTTGGGGATGGACTAGCCAATGGTGGCATAGCAGAAGACCGCTTTTTTGGCATCCGGTATTACCCTGGCATTGCCCATTTTGAGATCGAAATGCCCAATAGCGGCGACTGGGAAGTTGACCACCTCCAGTATGGCTATGTTCCCACTCCGGCACTGTTACCTGGTCTGATTGGGCTGGGTGTTGCTGCATTACGCAAAAAGCAGGAAAAATCCTCTGAATCTGCCTAGGTTTGCGGATCTACCAAAATTGATAGGCACCCCCTTAATGCCCTGGAGTGAGGAACGCCTCACTCCAGGGCATGTCTCTATGATGCTGCCAAGATGACCGTCCACAGGACTTTAGCAACCGTGACGGCATAAATTTACTGTGAAATCTAAGAAACTGTACCGAACCTATCCGCAACCTTTGAAAGAAGTAGTGGTTACCCAAACGCCGATGGCTGAGCGCTAATTTCCTGGCTGAAGCTAGGAGAACTGTTGGTGGCCGACTCTTACCCCCTTTCCCGTAAGGTTATTGATATGGTTAGTGCTTCAAATCCGCTTTCTTCATCACTGTTTAGTGGTCAAGCCATTGCCCGCGTTGTTGGCTTGACTTGTATCTTTGGGTTTATGGCTGATATGGTGGCCCTTACTTTTCCCCTGGGTGCTGGTACGGCCTGGCGGGTAGGGGTACTTCAGCAGATGGGAGATCGCAGCATCGTATTGTTAATTGGTATCGCGCTTTTGTTATATAGTTTTTGGGAAAATTCAAGCTTGCGTAGAACCATGTCCTACCTCTGCTTGGGAGTAGGAGCATTTTTCCTATTAACCTGTATGCTTGTTGTACGCGAGAGCTTTTCGCTGCACTCTCAAACTGTTAATAACATTGGCACCCAAGCCTCTCAATTGCAAACCCAGGTTGAAGAGAGTCGTTCTAACCCTGATATCGCCGCGAATGCTGCCCCTGAAGACTTTACCCAGGCCCTACAGGCCATTGAAACCCAGGCCGAAACCTTGAAGCAAAATGCTAGAACTAGCATCACCAAGGTTGGGTTGGCTAGCGCCAGTAACTTTGCTGTGGTGGGTATTGGTCTACTAAGTCTGGGTCGCATGGCCTTGGGGCCGGTAGGGAGAGCCGGGGGCCGAAGCGCCAAAACAACGCGGAAGTAGATTCATTCAGCAGTTCTTACCATTCCCTCCCATAAAATTGAATATAAAGCTAAGCCCCAAGCCGTTTTAAGGCTTGGGGCTTGTTTGTCGTGCCTAGTTAATGCTAAGCGTCGGTAGACTCCTCAACTTTGCCATTGCGCTGGCGCAACGCCGCAACACCCAGACCTAGCAAACCAGGCAGTAACGCCGGGGTAGGAATGGGTTCGGTGTCATCATCATCAAAGTGATACAGGCCGGCGTGGGATAAGTCCTGAGCTTTGCCTTTTATCAAATGTCAAGTACATAGCGGTGACGCGACAGCTAGATTGGCGGATTGCCGTGGCTGAGAAAAGAGCAGCAATCCCGACAAATGCCGCTTGCGCTGTGGTCGCCTCTAAAAAACGACGGGCCGAGTTGAGTCAGAGCATAAGGTTCACTGTCGCGACACCTAAGATCGCAGCAAACGACACGTAAGATCACGCCTGAGCCGGGTCCTAAGGTGTAGTCTTCTGCGATGTGGACTGGGCAGAGCGAGTTGCTGCGGCCCGCTTGCGATAGCTATCAGTTTGAATCTCGACAATCAAGGCATGATGCACCAACCGGTCCACGGCAGCCACGGTCATCATGTCATCGGCAAAGATAGCGTTCCATTGACTGAAAGGCTGATTGGCCGTCACCAGCAGACTATGCCGTTCATAGCGATGAGCAATCAGCTCGAAAAGGACCGAGGTTTCGGCCTCTGACTTTTTGACATAGCCCAGGTCATCAATCACCAGCAGGTCATAGCGGTCGAGTTTTTTGAGCAAGGCTGGGAGTTGCAGGTGCTGTTTGGCCTGTTGCAACTGTTGAACCAGCGTGGTGGCGGTGAAGAACTTGGCCCGTTTACCCAACTCGACAACAGCGCGGGCCACAGCGGCGGCCAGATGGGTTTTGCCCACGCCCGAGGGGCCAAAAATCAAGCAATTTTCGGCCCGCTCCAACCAGGCTGTATCGGTGGACAGTTGCATCAGGGGAGCAGGATTGAGATGGGGAAGATGGCTCCACTCAAAGTTGGAAACCGTTTTTGCGACGGGGAGTTGAGCCTCTTGGAGGGCGCGTTTGAGGCGCAGGCTCCAACGCCGGTCCACCTCCAATTCGCAGAGTGCTAGCAAGAACTGAGCGTAGCTCCACTGCTCCTGCATGGCTTGGTGTTCCAGGGTTTCCCAATGGTTGAGCATGTGGGGGAGGCGCAGGCGTTTGAGGTGGAGACTGAGGCTCTGGTACGGACTGGCTTGGGAGGAGGAGTTGGTCATACTCACCGAGATCATGTTGGTGGACATCAACGACGGGTAGCGATACCCCACTGAGTAGCTGAAACTGCCGTTGTAGGGAGGCCAGGGTCAGGGTTCCTGCCGCCAATTGGGCCTCCAAATAGGCCGCCACGGCGAGTTCTTTATCTTGCGTGGCGGCCAGATACAGAGCCTCAACCATCAGCAAGGCTGCTGAATCGGCCTCAAAGCCGTCCTTAAGTTGTCTCCACAGGGTTCGATAGTGGTCATTGGGCAACAGATCCAGTTGCCAGGTGCAGTAGAGGAACGCTCTCGGTTTACGTCTGAGGCCCTCAATGACATGGCGATAATTGATGCAGCGTGCTCGCCGTTTGTCTTTCGCCGTCACCCGTATTCGCGGCAGTTCGACGACTAATTGGCCTTCTAGATAGCCCTTAATACGGTCGTGGTAGAGGTGGAGTTCCAGTTGGCGACCGATGAGGCGAGACGGCACCGTGTAAAGGATGCAGCGCACCTCAACGGTGCTGCGACTACTGACGCGAGCCGTTAGGACTTCATAGTCGGCTACCCGATGCTTGGGCAGGGGCTGCAGGTGCGTTTGCTCTGCCTCAAACTTCGCTTGGTGCTGATGATTCAGCTTGGCCACCATTGTGGCGATGAAGCTCTGATAGTCGGCCACACTGGCAAAGTCGGTACTGCTGCGCAGGTAGAGCGCTTGGGTGATGCGATTCTTTAGATGCCCATGGGGCGACTCAATGGCCCCGTTCTCATGGGCAATGCCGGTGTTGTTGCGGGTGGGGCGAAGCCGGTAGTGGTGACAGAGATCGTCGTACAGCCGCGTCAAGGGTTTCCGGCCAGCCCCGCCCGTATTGCGATAGGCGGCACTGAGACTATCGGTGCGATGTTCCTGAGGCGCTCCACCACTGGCAGACAGCGCATTCTGCAGCCCTTCAGATAATGCAATGAAGCTTTCTCCCCCTTGAATGACTTGGGCATAGCTCCACCCGCTGTAGGCCAGGCGGTAGTGATACAGCAAATGCTCAAACGGCTGCCCATTGATGGTGATGGTGACTCCTTTGAGTTCGGTAAAGTCTGAAATGCCCATCACTCCAGGTTCATGGCGTAACTCGAACATCACCTCGGGGGCATCCCCGTAAAGCGCCTTCCATGTCCTCACCCGCCGTTGCACCGTCCGCAGCACTTGCGGATACTGCCCCGGATAGCGCTCTTGCAAATACTCAAACAGCGTCATTGGCTGTAGGCGAGGTTCTCGTCGCAGCATCGGTTCGAGTTCCTCTTCCCACACCCCCGCTAAGGGGTCTGCACTGGTCCGCCAGTCCCGCATTCGCCCTCGATTCGGCTGATGGGTTCCAGCCTCTATCCGTTGGCCGGTTCGGTCTGACATTTCGGCAATCGATGCCGCGTCGGCTTGTTTCAAGCCGAGGTCTCGGGCGTTCATATACACGCGGATTTGATAGGGTTGTATCGTTTGTTTCGACATTGGAGGCTTTTCCTGCACCAGGGAAAATACCTTCAGTGTCTTTTTTTATTCGCCTGAACTGGATCCGAACTCAGCGATGACCCAAGCGGCAGGGAGCTTAGCTCTCCCGCCTATCTAGCTGTCGTCATCCGCCACGTTCAGTGTCGTCTAATAATCACCTCTCGCGCCAGCGTCAGATAGCGCTGCCGCGCCTGCTGGCCAGCCTCAGTTTCCGGCGTTTGTGGAGTCAGTACCATAGTTTGTCTAATTCACAGGAGCGGGCGTCTTGTCAGTCAATAGCCCCGCAAAGAGTGCATCATCCACCAGGACCCCTTCTGGCTGAGTAGCTGTCGAGGCAGCAGATTGATGACCCTGAGGCATAACAATCGCCCCCGACTCCACCAGATTCAGCATGGCCGCGGTCACCGCCTGCTGAATCATCTCCTGCAGCTGCTCCTGTTGAGGCGTGGTCTCAGTTTTAGGTGGCTCCACCCCAAAGGTGCTGCTAATCAACGTTATCTGATGGGCCAAGGCTTCCATCGCCTCTCGCGCCAGAACCTGGAGGTCTTCCTCAGTGGCATCCGTACACGCCTGATAGGCAAACGGCTTCCAGAACACCGACATGGCGGCCGAGGGACTGCCGTCGCAGGCCGAGCTGGCGCTGCTCGAGCCGTTCCGCGAAAAGCACGCCCACTACAGCGCCCGCCCGGACGACGTGATCGATGCGCTGCGTGTCGGCACCACGAGGGCCAACGCCGTGGCGGAAGAAACGCTCGCCCTGGCCAAGGCGGCGATGGGGCAGGACTACTTCAGCCGGTCGCTCGCCCTGCGCGAGCGGTAGGGCGGTGACTGCTACGGCGAGCGTGTGAGCCGGGCACGCAGCCGCGAACTCACCGCATCGAGAATCAGCACAACCGCGATCAGCACGAGCAGGATCGCGCCCGCGAGCGCCGAAAGCGGCAGGAGGCGACGGTTGTCGCCGCCCGCAAGCGCGCGCACGACATGAGGGGTCACGAGGCCGACGAAGCCGATGGCGCCGGTCAGCGCGACGGTGACGCTCGTCATCAGGGCGGTCACGCCGAGCACGGCGAGGGCGCCCTCGAGCTCCACGGGGAGATCGAGGCGGACGACAGGAACCCGGCCAGCGAGCCGTCGCTCGGCCTCGTCGCTCTCGAGCACCGATGCATCGCTCCCGGGTGCGTGCAATGGCCCAGGCACGCATTCGCTCGAAGCCCACGACGACA
>JAAUUR010000532.1 GCA_012031045.1 Leptolyngbyaceae cyanobacterium SM2_5_2 | reverse complement strand
CCACTCACTTCTGGCCTCTCGGAGTGGCTCAACCGCCCAAGCCTTTTGCCCACCCCCCCGGTGAAGCGGTGCTCGTTCCTCAAGTCACGATTCTGAACGACATTCCTGCGCATCTGGCTGTGGTCAATGTGCCGCAGGCCCAAGAACCCTGGATTGTGCTCAGTGACCAACCCCCATCGCTGCAAAGCTTTGCCCGCTATGGACGACGATTCGGCGGCATAGAACCCCATTTCAAAGATTACAAGTCCGCCGCGTTTCGTCTCTTAGACACCCATCTCCGGGATGCCCAGGCCTTGACCTGCTTGGTGATGCTGCTCGATTGCGCCTCGCTACTGGCCCTTGTGTTCGGCCTGATCACCGTTCAATGGGGCCAGCGAGGCCTGATTGACTGGCACGCTCAGCGAGGATTGAGTTTTCTGCAACTGGGGCTACGGGCGGTCAGACGATGGTTCCACCGAGGAGAGGCTCTGCCTCAACTCATTCCATTAGCTGCCAAAAGTCCACCGACCGCGTATGCGTCTAAACGGAAACACGAGGAACGGAAACACGAGGAATTGGACTGTCGGATTGAGTTTTCCAGGGTTGTCACACTCGCCACTTGACCGAGCTTCCCAAGAGGGCATGCTCGAAGCCTTCCCCAAAATAGTCTCGAAGAACTACTGTCTCACATGAGACTGACAAAAGTTTTCTGCACCAATAAGCGCTTCCAGTTCGAAGCCAACCGTGGATACGGCATAGCCTCTTGCCCAAAAGGATTCACCGCTAAAGTTCTGTGTTTTGCCTTTGAACTCACAGTTCGCTCATTTTTGAGTGAGGTCAGCTAATTGGGTTAAGTTTGGGCTATGGAAACCCCTTTAACCGTTATCACAGAACGGGTTGACGATATTCCCCTGCTGCTGGCCCAACTGCAGCGGATGGACGTACAACCCCTGCTCGACGCCTATTTTCCGACTCATGGGAACTGGCACGGACTGAGTCTGGGGCATGTGGCGGTGGTCTGGCTGAGCCACATTTTATCGCAAGCGGATCACCGCCTGAACGCCGTACAAACGTGGGTGGAGCGACATCAGGAAACCTTGGAACAGGGCTTACAGCAACCGGTTCGCGCCCTTGACCTGAGCGACGACCGCTTAGAAAGTGTGTTGCGATATCTCAATGACGATGCCCAGTGGGCGTTGTTTGAACCGGCTTTGAATCAGCGCCAGATTCAGGTGTATGACCTGCACCCCGAGCGGCTGCGACTGGATAGCACCAGCGTCAGCGGCGATTGGGAGGTGACTGAGGACGGGCTGTTTCAGTATGGTCATAGCAAAGACCATCGCCCCGACCTGCCCCAACTGAAGCTGATGTTGGCGACGCTAGATCCGCTCGGGCTGCCAATAGCGACCGAAATTGTTTCCGGGCAGCGGGCCGACGACCCCCTCTATATCCCTGCCATTCAGCAGGTGCGTCAGACCCTCAGCCAAACCGGGTTGCTCTACGTGGGGGACAGCAAGATGGCCAGCCTGAGTACCCGTTGCTTTCTCCAGGCCACGGGCGACTACTATCTCTGTCCACTGGGTGGCACTCAGATCAAGACGGAGGCGATGCAGGCCTATCTGGAACCGGTGGAGCAAGGGACAGTCGAGTTGCAGGCGATTCACTATGACTATGCTGACGGTCATAGCGCGCTGATTGCCAAAGGCTATGAGCAGCATCAGCCCCGCACGGAGGCGTGGAACGGGCAAACCTGGACGTGGACGGAGCGGCAGTTGGTCGTGTACTCCCTGGCCTATGCTCAATCCGCGCAACAGGCCTTCCAAACCCGACTTGAGCACGCTCAGACGGCCCTAGCAGCGCTGAATCAATCGCGGCGTGGCCAGAAAGCTTTTCCTGACGAGCACGCCTTAGCGCAAGCCGCTGAGGCGATTCTCACCCGCTACCGAGTCAACCCCTACCTTCAACTCACCTACTGGGAACAGGTGGAGCACCACGTGGTGCGTCGATACCGAGACCGCCCCACCCGGGTGGTGGAACACTGTCGATTCCAGGTGAATTACACCCTTGATACCGAGGCTATCGACCAGCAGATACGAACCCTGGGCTGGCGAGTCTATGTGACCAACCATCCCGAAGCAACGTTGTCGCTGGCGCAAGCCGTGACCGTCTACCGGCAAGAGTATGTGGTGGAACACAGCTTTGCCCGCCTCAAGGGGCATCCCCTGTCTCTTTCCCCAATGTACTTACAGCGTGAAGACCACATCCAAGGACTGATTCGCTTGCTCTCGATTGCGTTGCGGCTGTTAACGCTAATGGAGTTCCAGGTGCGTCAAGCCTTAACTGACCACCCAGAACCCCTCTCAGGACTGTATCCCGGTAATCCCAAGCGGGCGACGACTCGTCCGACCGCTGAATTACTGTTGGCCAGTTTTCGCGACATTACTCTAGTCATGGTGAATGCTCGAGGGCAGACCTATGCCCCATCTGACGGAGCTGACGTCTTTACAGCAGCGTATCCTAAAGGCCCTCAACTTCCCGCTAAGTATTTACACTCTGTTGGAGCCAGAATCTGACAAACCTCCTTAGAAATGAGCGAACCGGGAGTTTGAACTGTCGGGCTATCGCAATAGCACTTTTGCCTTTGAGGAACCCAATGACGGAGGCCACAGAGTACTTCGGCGGAATTTCAATGCACATATGCACATGATCAGGCATCAGATAGCCCTCCACAATGCGACACTCTTTCTGACGGGCCAATTCATAAAAAATCGGTCCCAGAAACTTTCGAATGTCCCCAAACATCACTTTGCGGCGATATTTAGGGACAAAGACAACGTGATACTTGCAGTCCCACTCAGGGCTATTTCATTCTAAAAACGGTCTTGAGCGTATCCAGGCCAAATTTGCAGAATCGTTCAGCCTGAGCCATATTCGAGAACTCATGAGTGCGGTAAAGATTGAGCGCGAAGTTACGAGCGACGGCGAAGATTTGCGGTAACTGGTGCATACGAATGCGCGAAGCA
>JAAUUR010000531.1 GCA_012031045.1 Leptolyngbyaceae cyanobacterium SM2_5_2 | reverse complement strand
AGTGGTGGGTAGGGCGTTGGGGGATGTGCGCGATCGCGTGGTGCTGGCCACCAAGGTGTTTCCCAATCACCTCAAGGCCGATCAGGTGATGACCGCCTGCGAAAATTCCCTGCGGCGGTTACGAACCGAGGTGATTGATCTGTACCAGATCCACTGGCCATCGGGGGCGTTTAACAGCGAGGTAGTGCCCATTGGCGAAACCATGGGGGCGTTGAACCAGCTAAAAGAGCAGGGCAAAATTCGGGCCATTGGGGTTTCCAACTTTTCCCGCGCTCAGATCGAAGCGGCCATGGCCTATGGCCGCTTCGACAGCCTGCAACCGCCCTACTCCCTATTCTGGCGTGGGGTAGAGGACGACCAGATGCCCTACTGCGTGGAGCACAACCTGACGATACTGTCTTACTCGGCCTGGCCCAGGGGCTACTGACCGGTAAGTTTGTGCCCGGCCACCAGTTTCCGGATGATGATATTCGCAGTAAAAACAAGCTCTTTCAGCCGCCGCTGTACGACTATGCCCAGGTGGCCCTGGCCAAAATGCAGCCCATTGCTGAACGCTACAACACCTCCCTGGGCAACCTGGCCCTGGCCTGGCTGATCGCCCAGCCCCAGACCACCGCTATTGTGGGCGCGCGCAACTCGGAACAAGCCCTCCAGAATGCCAAGGCCGCTGACATTCGCCTTTCTGCCGAAGATCTGACCGCCCTGGACAACATCAGCCGCACCGTCACCGACGCCATTGACGACAATCCGGTGATGTGGAATTTTGCCGGTGCTAAACCCTCTCTGCCCCAGCGCCTGGTGAATCGGGTTAAAGGGTTGGTGTCGAACTGACCCAGGTGCCCCATGGCTTCTTCAACCTATGGGGCCCCTAAAGTTGGGCTATTCCTCCCGATGGATGGGTTGATGGGTCCAGCTTCTCTTTGCCTATCCTACGGAGGTGGCCCAGGCTATGGATACTGTCTTAGCCAGTTAGCAAAATCCAGCAATTCTTACTGTGTTGGGCTGATTGACTGACAAAACCTGCAAAAACGTTGCTATGGCGTAGATTGGGTGGCGCAGTAGCAGAACCCAACAAGGCCTGTTCTGGTGTTGGGTGACCCTGCGTTTCACCCAACCTACGGGTGCTGACAGCAAAGATACTGAAGAATTTTGCTTCCTCCCAAGGGCGCAGGCCCTGCGCCCCTACAGGGGGGTTATCTTCTTTTCCAGAGATCTCCTAAGGGCTTTGCTTCTAGAATAAACCTATGGACATTCAACTACTGGGCACTAACCTGGCCGACCTAGTGCGGGCCTTAAGCGGAATTTTGATCAGCACCTGCCAACTGCTGGCCATTTTTGTGATTTCGGTTGGGGTTTTTAGAGCCCTGGTGATTTTTCTGCGGTCTTCGCTGTTTAAGCCCCAAACCACCATTGCCTTTCAGCGCAGCCGCCTGGCGATGGGGTATTCCTTCTCCCTGGGGCTGAGTTTTTTAGTGGGCGCCAGCATTCTAAAAACAATGCTGTCGAGCCAGTGGGAAGATATTACCCGTTTGGTGATCATCATTGCGGTGCGGACTGCGCTGAACTTATTACTGGAGCGGGCTATTCGCAACAGTCAAACCATCGACGATGAGCCCCTAGCGGTCGTCCCCAGTGGAAAAGATGCCGCCCCTGAAGTTGCGATCGCCAATCCATCAACCTAGTCCTGCCCAGAAACCCACGAAGAGGCTTTTTCGTTAAAAATAATACCAGGCCCAAAATCATACCCCAGGAGGTAGACAAATTTGTAGGGTCTGACTTCAAGCCCTCTGGGCCCAACCTAAGCTTTGACAAAGGTTTCACAGGTTTTGTCAGTTGATCAAAATTAGCTGGGTTACGCTACTGCCACCTGGCCTGCGACAGAGCAAGGGTTGCAAAAATTTTGCCGGCCAACGCGCGGCTATGGAGAATGCTTCAGGTCGTACTGGAAACCGTTGCACTGTGAACTAAGTAGTTCATCTCGCTGTTTAGCCACTCATTAAAGAGGTGGTCTAAAATGTTCTGCCGGGTTTCTGCCGTCAGCCTCGCATCGATAAACTCTTCTACCATCAATAGTTCAAAACCGGCCTCTGATTGAATGACTCCAATCACTTCCCGAGGCATGGCTCCAAATACCCTGGCCGCAGTATCAGGCCGAAGTTGCCAACGAGATAGCTTACCCTCAAACCCGCAGGCCAATCGTCGCTGCTCGTCAACATCGTAGAGATGGGCCGCTTCAAAGAAACTGATTTCCTGCTCCTCAACTTGATAGAAAAGCTCTTGAGCCAAAGGCTGGTAGGGCACCACAAGACGGTAGAGAACCGCCTGTTCGTACTGAATCTTGTTTTGAACAAAGTACGTTTCTACCTGCTGGCCAAATAAACTTTCAGCCATTTTTTTAATCAGTAGCCGCTCTTGAATGCCACTTTCCCAAACATCTGGAGTCAGGAGTTGATCCTCTAGCCAATCAAATGTTTGAGCCGCATTTTCTAACTTGTGCTGATACCGAAACTGATCAGCTTCAGCCTGGATCTCATCCGAAGTAACGATTACTTCTCGTTCTTTGGCTACCCGATCAATAATTTGACGAGCCAGGATCTTTTCATAAACACCTTTTAGCTCCACCTCCTTACGGAGATAGCTGACAACGTCTTCAGAGTTTATAGATAGGCCAGCAAGCCGAACCATGGGCTTCAAAATGAATGATTTATTAAAACTTTGCCCAATAAGATAACACAAAAAAAGGCTTTAAAGTGACTATTTCAAATCAAAAGACAATTCTTTGGATTTTTCTAAAGGTGCACTGATTTAGGCCAACACCCTTACTAGAGGAGTGCATCCCACTTTTGCAAGCGTCTACGTCATTCCCACGGAGAGCCTGCCCCCGCAAAGGCGTGGGGTGGGAATCCATTCGAGAGTCAGCTAGCCGCGGTGGATTTCCGTCTGCACGGGAATGACAGTCCAACTAGCCATCAGAATGATGAATTGACAATTTGGGATGCACCCTAC
>JAAUUR010000530.1 GCA_012031045.1 Leptolyngbyaceae cyanobacterium SM2_5_2 | reverse complement strand
CGTCACCTTTGGCTCCATTCAGCGGCTCGCACAGGGATAGTGGGCGGCCTGGGGATGCGAGTGAGCAGCTATGGCCCCTTTGGGTTTGCCAACCGCACCCCGATTCGAGGGCTGTGGCTGGTGGGCGACTCGACCCATCCAGGTGAGGGAACTGCTGGGGTGAGTTACTCGGCTCAAACAGTGGTGAAACAAATTTTGGCGACTCGATAACTCCACTGATAAATGGATAATCAAACAGCTATCTGGCGCAGGAAGGTGCTGAGAGCGGTTGCTACTTTTTCGGCCCAGTCCTCCTGGGCATAGTGGCCGACCTCTTCCAGGATTTTGAGTTCGCCATTGGCCAGGGTTTTAAGGCAGCTTTCAGCCAGGCTGACCGGCAGCCAGGGGTCGCTTAGCCCCCACAGTAGCAGAGTCGGGTGATCCCAACCTTGCAAGCCAGTCGCAATGGATTGGCTCACTCCAGCCACATCCAGGCGGCGCACCGTGGTCAGCAACGCCCGGCCCACGTCGGAGCTTTTGAGAAAGGGCCGACGATACACGTCCAGATCATCATCGTCAATTTGGTAAGGGCCGCCACCTTCTAGGGTGCGATCTACCAGCAGCGGGTCTTGGGTCAGCATATCCCCAGCCAGGGGGATGCCAAACTGGCGTATCTTCCAGGGGAGTTTGGCCTCAGGGCTGACCGGGGCGTTGATGATGACTAGGCGATCAACCCGATCGGGATGTTGCAGCGCGTACTGAATACCCACCGAGCCCAGAAATCCCTGGGCCACCAAATGCACTGGCGAGACATCTAGAGCCTCCAGAAAATCGGCCAGAGCTTTGACCAACGCCTCTGGGGTGTAGGCAAACTCGCGTTTATCGGGCTTATCGGAAAAGCCGTGGCCGGGCCAGTCTGGGGCAATACATCGAAAACCCTGTTCGGCCAGCACGGGCATTACCTCTCGCCAGCTATAGCTCTGGGATACCAGGCCATGGAGGAAGAGAACAGGCCGTCGGGGGCTATTACCAACTGGGCTAGCCTCTCGATAAAACCAGTTCAACCCGTTGACTGAAAGGATTTGAGTAGTGTCAGACAATTTGCGATGCGCCGTAAAGGTTAGCTTTAAAGCGTATCAGGATTTGTTAACCAGATTGTCCAGAATCTTAAAGAAAGGTCACTGGTTGTGGATTTAATCTGGGACTGGTTAGCCACCATCCTTGATGGCGCTGCAACTGGGTACCACATCCTTTTCTAGACAAAAGTAGAGACTTAAAAGCGGGGGCAAAAGGCGACTGCTCGGCTGACCAGGCATGGGGGGGCAACCCCCAGAGGGTAAGAATGAGTTGCAGCTACGGCAGCACAATTTCTTTAATTACCTTGTCATCTTGGACAATGCCTAGCCGTCTGCCCTTCTTCATTTCTTCCTGGGCAATGCCATAGAGGGCTAAACCGGTGCGTAGAACATCGGCCATGTTTTTACCCGAATCTGCCGCTAGCTGCTGCAACAGGTCATAGGCGGCAGGGGCTAGGTCAAGGTTGAGCCGTTTGCGTTTCTGAGCCAGGTGAGCTTCAGAGGTGTTGCTCGTAGCGTTGGGCATGGGTTAGATCTCCTTCTCAATGTGTGCAACAAAGACAACGCAGGACTCAGGATAGGGTGAACCTTAGCAAGGTGGTTAGGGGTGGAAACACGATGCCGGTTATGGGATTTTACCCACACCTGAGCCCCATCACTCTACCGAGTAATACAAGGCAAATCAAATGACTTTCGGAATAAACACATAATCTTTATGGTTTCTATGGGGCCAATTAACGCAAATTTTGCTTATTTTGTATGGAAGAGCACAGAACAGAAAACCTGCCTAACGTTGCCAGAGAAGACTCTGAAACACCAGACAGGTCATGGAAAGAAAAGTTAGCCCTATGGTCACACTCCCCATCACGCTTCCTGAGGTTGATCGCCTCCTCAGGAGGTTTGGTCGTCCTTGTCAGACGCGGGTAGGGCCGCAACTGTCTAAGTAGACCAGACCGTTGACGTTGCATTATTTCCTCCTTTAGCTAGAGCTAAACCATCTGAGCCTAAACGGGCTCGTCTAAGACTATGGATGAAACATCCAGCAACACCGGCTTAACGATGAGCGTGGTGGCGTTGTACAGGTCTACTACATAAACTGGCATGCCTGGCATCAGCACCACCTGGTACTGGCAAAAGGCAAACCAAGTGGTGGCTTGAAACGCAACTCGACCGCGCCTGCCGGGGCGAATAGTTTCAGTTACAGTGCCACGTTGCTTGAGATGGGTATCTGCCAGGGTCGGATTAGCTTGGCCCTGGGCAGGCCGATCGGGTGGATCAGGAATCATTCCAAACCACATCATAGTTACCTCCTTTGGAGTTGCGAGCGACACATAAAAATTCAGTCCTAATTGTTTATGGAATATATAATATATACATAATTTTTGTGTGTCAATATCTCAATCTCAGCTCGATTCATGCGAGGACAGCCTCGCGGCTTGACAGGAGCCATGAGGCAGGCAAGCCTGGGCTTGATGGAAGAGCTAAAAGTTTGGCGGTAAAGCCGCCGCCATGGGGCGCCGGTCGGAGGTTGCTTCTGGCAATGGTCTGGTTGCAGGTATTACGGCTGCCTAACCGAGGCCTCACGCAGCGCCTCAATGATTTGGATATTGGCCTTAGGAAAGGGGTATTCGTCTAGGGCATCCAGGGTTACCCAGCGAATTTCGTCGCACTCAATCGGCTGAGGGTCGCCACTGAGGTGGGTGCAGTGATGCACATTGAGGGTGACTTTGAAGTGGGAGTAGGCGTGGGTTACGGTGCAGAGCGGTTGGCCGACCTCGATGTAAATGCCCAGTTCTTCCAGAATTTCCCGGCGGATGCAATCCTCTACGGTTTCGTCGGCTTCAATTTTGCCGCCCGGAAACTCCCACAGCCCTCCCAGTAGGCCTTCCGGCCTGCGGCGGTCAATTAAAATTTGTCCGCGATCGTTCCAAATCACCGCAACCCCAATAAATT
>JAAUUR010000051.1 GCA_012031045.1 Leptolyngbyaceae cyanobacterium SM2_5_2 | reverse complement strand
GCTGTCAACTGACGGGGCCAGTCGGGGTAGGCAAAGCGCCGCAGCAGGGTAAAGGCCATTTGCCGATAGGTCAGCCGCCGCACCAGGGTTTGGTTGCGCTCGGCCAGGCGTTGCTCCCAGTGCTGGGCCACCATCACTTCCCAGGTGCGGCCTGGGGCGGCGGGGTTGTTGGGGCTACTGACGGCATCCAACCGGCTGGAACTCAGCACCAGGGGCTTATCAATGGGCTGGCTGCGCTCGATGGTGACATCTAACCCACCGGCCTGGGGATCGGGCAATACATCGGAGAAGGTTTCCACCGCCGCCAGCAGGGTAGTTTGCTGGGCATCGCTGAGGGAGCCGCCACCGTGGCAACAGCGGCTAAAAAGCGACTTTCACCGATATAGCGCTGGTTCTCCAGGGGATAGAGGGCATCCACCACCGTAGAGGGCAGCTGGCCTTCTAAATCGGCCAGGGAACGGGCCGACAGCACAAAGGTGTCGAGTTCGCGCCGGGGCTGGGGGGCCTGACCCAGAGGGCGAGGGAACAGGTCGGGCGACTCCAGCAGGCTCTGCCAGAGCAGGTCGTAACGGCTGCTGGGCCGGATGTAGTAGCGGTAGTTGTGGGCCCAGCGATCGCTCAATAAATGATCATACTTAAGCCGACCGCTGGCGTCGGGGCTGGCGTAACTGGGGGTGCTAATGCGGGGGTAGGCGGTCACCAGCCAGGGGCCAGCGACCTGGTCGGGATGATCGCCGCTGGCGTCAAAGAAGCGCTGGCTCCAGGCCAGGACATCGGGCAGAATTTTGGCTATACCCGCCTCGTCGGTGGGAACTGCGATGGCAGGTAGGGTGGGGTCGGTGCTGTTGATGGATTCCAGATACAGCCTTATCTGTCGCCACTGTTGCCCACGCCTTGACCCGGCACTGGCCAGATCCGCCGCCAAGTCCGCCGGTACCCGGAAGTAGGTCGAACGCGGGTCGGAGACAGAGAACGGCTCCAGGGAGGTAATGGTGAGGTCAACCAGGGCGTTGGCCAGTCCAGCATCCTGGGCGGACAGGGAAATCTGCAAGAGTTCTCGAAGCGCCTGCCGCTGGCTGGCCGTGAGGGAGCCCTGGAAGCTACGGAAAGCCAGAATTGGTACCTGCAGAGAGCCCCCCGCCCGATCATCCAGGGTAAAGCCGCTGTTAGCAAGTACCTGGGATAGGCTGAGGCCAGGGAAGGCGCTGGCAAAGGCCGCCAGTACCCGTGTTGTGCGTGGATCCAGTCCGGGCTGGGCCGCATTGGGCAAAGTAATCGCCTGATTTAGCCGGAAGTGCAGTTGTTCAATGCGGGGCGGTTTGCCGGTAGGATACCGGAACAGCAGCCGGGTGCGACCGTTCAGGGGCAGCGTCACCGGTTGCAGAATTGAGGTAGCCAAGGGCTGGCCAGGGGGTGGTAGGGTTTGCTCCCCGGCGGCGGCATTAGCCTGGTCAATCAGCGTGTAGGAAATGCCAGGATCTAGCTCCATGACCAGTTCTAGCTGCGAGCGGGCTGGCCCCTGCAGGGTGATCACTCCGTAGTGGAGGTAGGGCTCAATCCGAGGCCGCAGGCTCAGTTGCACCATGGCCAGCAGGCTATCGGCGGCCAGGGAGCCAGGCTCAGGGCTAAAGCAGCGCCCTGGTTGGACGAGCAGTTCCACAAACAGGTGGGCGGGCCAGTGAGCCACCATCAGCACATCCTGAGTGTTTTGGGGATCGGCGACGATGGCATTCAGCGCTGTTTGCAGGGCCACCTGCGACGCTCTGCCGATAATCGGCTGGTTGGTGCCCTTAGCACTGAGATTCAACGGCAGATCTGACGCAAGCGGCAGTAGGAAGCGCCCATTGGCCGGAATCGCCAGGGGAAACGCCAGGTCTGGCAGGCTGGTCAGGTCGATTAGCTCTCGCGGCAGGCCAGCGGGCACTTCCACGTTGTAGGTGGTCAGTGGTTGCCCAGTTTGGGGGTCACGGTAACGTCGGGGATTTTCGGCCAGGGTTTCCAGAAGCAGCCGCAGCAGCCGGGTCTGAGCATCGAGCCTTAGAACCGTTAGCGCCGTTTGCAGCGCTAGCAAGAGTGGTTCGCCGGTAATCAGGTCATTGGTGCGCTCGTCTCTGAGGGTTAGTCCGATGCTCAACCCTAGCCGTAGCAAAATGCTCCAGCCGTAGGGGTCGGCGGTGGCGGCGGTGAGCTCTCGGAAAGCCTTGAAGTCTCCCGCTAAACGAGGCGGGCCAAACTGCACATTAACGTTGTAGGTGGTGAGGGGCTGTTGGGTGGTGGGGTCAACGTAGCCCTGGGGGTTTTCGTCCAGGGTTCCACCAGGGCTTGCAGGAAGGGATGCAGAGCCGCCTCCCGCTGGGTAGGCTCCGTCAAGCTGGGCCAGGCGGGCCAGGCCAGATGCGACTCTCGCCAGGAATACCAGGGACTTTGACCCCGTTGGTCGCCCTCTACCGGTTCGCTGACGGGCTCTAAGCGGCGCACCTGGCTGGGGTACCAGGCTTCCCACTGGTTGGCGGCCTGGGTGTCTTGGGGCGTAAAGACCAGATCTTCGGCGGGCAACAACTGCACCTGCTGAATTTCTCGCAGAGCGTCCGCCAGCCGTGCCGTGGAGCGGAAGGTCTGATTCGTGTGGGCGTCCACATCCAGCTCTAGCAGGGTGTAGCTGGCGTTGAGGTTAAGCGGGTACTGGGGCTGGTGGCTTGGCCCTGGTTCCAGCGCAGGCGCAGCAGCCGTAACTGGGCCGGATGCAGTCGATAGCCGATGGCAGTCAGGGTGCCGTTGAATAGAGCGGCTGTCCCCAAACCCGGCATCGGAACGTGGGTAAGGCCAACCAGAATGCGGCTATCTTCTGGGGGCAACAGGGGTAGCCGCAGGGGTTTGGGCAGCCATTCCAACTGGGCAGGCTGCCGTTCTTCGGGGTTGGTTCCGCCTGTGGTGGTGAATTGCAGCAGTAGCTTGACTGGGGCCAGGGCCGAGGGCACCCCGTTAACCGACTCCGTTTGTAGAAACACCTGCCAGGCTTCGGGCCGCCACTGGGGCGCATCCCCCGCTGGCAGAATACCAGCCTGCTGGAGGGCATCTTGTAGAGCCAACCCTACGGGATCAGCTACTCCCTCGACGGTGACGAGAGCCTGGGTGGTAATGCCGTCGGTACCGGGGGGCTGGAGGCGGATTTTGATATCCGTGGGTAGGGAGCGGGCGTTGGTGGTGGGCAGGGTTTTGGAGCGTGGCCCCTGGGTCGAGCTATCCAGCCCGTAGCTGCCGATGGGCAGGGTGGTATCTTTACGAAAGATTAGTCGATACTGGGCCACGGGCACAGCGGGGCCATCCCGCAGGGGAATGGGGTTACTCCAGCGGGCACTGATGCGCTCTGGGGCAACAACTTCCGGCACAACGGGTTGGTCGGGTTCGCCCGCTATCGTCCAATCGTTTCCCGTGAGCTGGTACTCGACGATAAATTCCCCATCCACGGGCACTCTGGGCGGCTCGCTGGGGTAGCGGGTGGCTACCAGGGTGAGGGGCCGACCGGGGGGTTTTAGTGAAGTCGATGGGGGGTGATGCTGTAGAGATAGCTGCGCCCGGGTGGCGGGCATCGCGGCTTGATCCTCCAGGGTTTCCGCCGTGAAGTGATCGACCAGTTGGAAGCGGGGCAGCAACCGCTTCAGCAGGCCGCCATCTCCTTGCAGAGCGGCCCGCAGCAGGTCGTGCTGATGCTGGTCGATCAACGGGTGATTGGCAGCAGGCACCTGCCCTCGCAGAGCGGTCAGGAAAGCATCGCTGCCGGGGAACTCGGTCTGAAGATCCCGCAGGGTAGACAGGTTGGGACTGTCGCTGGGCAGAATTTGCCGCTCCACCAGCAGGTTGATCACCGCTTCCGTCACCCTAAAGTTGGCCTCAAAGCAGACTCCCTCGGCGGGCTTGAGGGTGTAGACGGCCTCCGGCTCACTGCCATCCAACGAGCGGCGGCGCACCTGGTAGTGCAGCAGGTGCTGGTTGGGGTCGCGCTGGCAGGCGCTACAGCCCTCTGCGGGCGGCTGGTGCCAGGTGAGTTCCCAGGCGATCGCGATAGTATTCGTGTCAGTCAGGGGCTGCACCCGCTCAAACTGGGGCGGGTTGGTGCTAAAGTCCGCCGCTTTGATGTTGAAGGTGCGTACCGGCTGGCTGGGCTGCTCGGCGGTGGGGGCAGCACTGAGCCGATCGGCCCGCTGCTTGAGGCTGGGAGCGCTGGCCGGATTGGCCTGCTCCAGCCAGTCGGGGGCCGTGCCCCCCGCGCTAATCTGGTAGCGGAACACCAGCCCCATCTGGAAGCCGATGGATTGCTTGACAAAGGTTTCGTCCTTGGGCGGTAGGCTCTGGGGATCGTTGCCCGGAGCGGTGGGTAAATCCGGCAGGTCGGCGTAGTCTTGCAGGTCGGCAATCAAGTCCTGCACGATCAGCCCTCGCAGTTGGTGGGCCTGCTGGTTGGTTTGTTCCTCGGCCAGCAGTAGCTCATCGCTGGGGCCGGTTTCCCCAGAGGCGGCTTCGCCAGTGCCCGTGTAAATGCTGGTGCTGTCACGGAAGGCCACCTCCAGAGCTTGCTCGTAGAGGGAGTTGGGGTCGTGCTTGAAGAAGGGCGAACTGCGGAACTGCTCCAGGGCGCCGCGCACGGCGGCTTCGTAGGCCCCCTCCGAGGGATTTTGCACCCGCTCGTCGGCCACGGTGGTTTGGCCAGCGGCAATGGCATCGGGATCCTCAACCGGCACATCCTGGCCGTCTACCGTCACGTTTTTTGAAGGCGTAGGTGAGGTAGCGGTGCAGGCGAATGGAACTGTCGTCCTCATTACTGGGCGGCACTACCTGGCCATCTTCGCTGTACTGGGTCGCTGTTTCAATGGGGGCTTCCCAATCCACCTGCCAGCGCAGGGGCGTAGTGGCATCGGGGATGGCCTGCCAGCGATCGCTGGACACCGGGCGAAAATGCTGGAGGGTGAACCCATCGGGCAGGGGGGGCAGAGCCAGCTCAAAGTCGTAATCCACGTCCTGGATATTGGCGGGGGGCACCGGCAGAAAGCCCAAATCCTCCAGGGCATCGCCCTCTACCTCGGCCCTGGGTAGCAGCACAAAGTAGCCCCACTCACCCACCTGGCGAGGGCGAATCACAAACAGGTCATAGGCGGGCTGGCCAAAGCTTCCGGCGATGGTGGCAAGGCTGGCCGTGGCAACGCTGGCCCGCAACATCGCCATCGGCTCTGGGCTGAGCCGATCGGCTTCGTCGGTCGAGAAGGCCAGAGTCTCCGGCGCATCCACCACCATCGCAGCCATGGGGATGGCCTGGGCGGCGCCAATTGCGGGGCGGCTCCAGCTCCCTCCAGACCGGGCACCGGTTCTACCTCCGAGGCTTCCAGACCCACATTCAGGAACGGTGCCGTGCGATCCAGCGCCGTTTGCACCGCTCCTTCATTGATGCCCAGCTTGACATTGACCTGGAAGTTGCGCCCCATCGCTGAGATGAACAGGGTGCCGCTGCCCCGCAGACCGGCGTTGGTGAGGCCATCCAGGCCCAGTTCCAGGCCAGCGGTAAAGCCAATTTCCAGACTGAACCGGAAGGTTTTCTTGAAGAACAGCAGGTTAATCCACAGCTCGATGGCAATGCGGATGCGGATCTCAATGCCAATGGCCGCATAGAGAGCAGATTTGCCGGTGGGGTCGGCAAAGTCGATCAGACCAATGAACCGCGCCCCCCAGGCAAAGGAAGCATGGGCGCTGACCCGCACGCCAACAATCTTGAGGTCTAGCCCCGCCTCAAAGCTGAGACTGCCCCGCGCCTTGTAGCTAATCCCCAGCACCAGGTAGTGCTTGCTAACCCGGAAGATCATGCCGCCGGAGACTTCCGCATCCAGGGGGCCAATTTTCTGGCCCCAGCGCAGCATATTGGGCCAGCCCAGCTCGGCGTGGAGTAGGGCCGGTTCAATCAAAATAGTGGCTGAGAACTGGCCATTAGCTACGGCTTGTTCCACAAAAACCGGCAGCGGTGGCCGGGTGCCCAGGCTGCCGTTGGGGTTGGAGGAAATTTGGGCCAAAAACCGCTTTTGCCGTACCGAGAGCAGCACAAAGCCGCTGAACAGAGGCCGCTCTCGCAGTTCGTTGACATCGTTAACGTAGTCGTAGTAGTTAGAGTTAATCCAGGCGCGCACGGCCATGAAGAAGGTGAGGTCGCTGCGGAAGGCCACCACCGCATCAAACAAAAACAGGCAGGGCAGGGTTTGCTCGATGTGCTCTAGCCACTTGAGGGAAATCGCCCCCGGCGTGGCGGAGGTCTGGGAAATCAGCGCCCGCAGCACAATCGTCCAGCGTAGGGATTCCCCCGGCCCTTCTAAATCCACCGACCAGCGATCGCGCTTCGATAAATCCCCCTGGGTGCGCGATAGTTCCCGCAGATTGCCGATCAGGTCACTGAGGCTACCTGCCTCGTCGGCGGCCTTGATGCTGGCGATGGTGTAGCGGTAGCCAAAGCCCAGGCCAATCTCGCGAATGTATAGCTCCACAAAGGGAATGTAGAGGCTGACCTGGCGGGCCTCCACAAAGATGAACCAGGCCCGCACCCAGGGTTCGCTCTCGGAGCGGCGCACCCGCAAAAAGGCAAAGCTAGCGGCAAACACCGGCATACCGGGGATTTCCATCACCCCTTCGCCCAAAAAGCCCTGCTCGCTCTCGTTGTTGCGAAACTCCACCACGGCGTTGAGCTTAAAGGCTTCGCCCAGGCTGATGTTGACCTCCAACTCCTGCATGTAGAGGCGGGGGAAGAAACTACCCCGGGGCGGTAGGCCAATGAACAGACTGTGGAAGTTGATCTGCACCGTGTTGACATCGCCCGTGCCCTGGGCGAACTTAACCTGGCCGCCAATTTCCATCGCCGCCGCGCCATCAAATTCCTCAAACTGGGGCACAAAGCCAATGGAGCGAATCTCCATCTCAAAGCAGCCCAAAAAGCTGAAGGAGACTTTCTCCGGCAGTTCTATTAAAAACTCGACGTGCTCACCGATGACGCTGACATCGCTGGTCAGGGGGCATTCCACCAGCTGGATTTTGATGCCGGTCAGCAGGGCCAGGGGCCATTGGGGCTATCCGTGGGCAGGGGCAAAAATTGGGCCGAGCCGGTGAGGGTAAAGTACAGATGGAACTTGCCATCGTTGACGAACTTCAGCCCCAGGGCATCGATGGCAAACTCAAACCGGGTGCCCTGGCACTTCAGCAACTGGTTGCCGCGCAGGTTGGCGGCCCCGGCCACCAGGGTCAACGCGCCATCCCGCTGGCTAAATTGCAGGGCAATGTCGGCGATCGCCTCCCCCACCAGATCCGGCGGCAACGGCCCCGACCCGGCCAGGGTAAAGTCTTTGATTTCGTTATCGACAATCTCCAGGCGGCTGCCGTGGAAGCGGAAGCGGGTATCCAGGCCATTCAGCTTGGCGGGGCGATCGCTGACCTCCGCCGTCAGGGTAATGCCGGTGTCGGTAATGGCCAGATTGCTGACGATGAAGGTAATCGGGTCTTCGCTAGCGGCGTTGTAGTCGATCTCGATGGAGGCACCTGGAGCCTGCACCACCTGGTAGTTGTAGTCCTTAGTCACCAGGGTGAGGTGGTGGTAGCGCTGGCTGCCATCGGGGCCAAGAATCGGCTCCCCATCATCGTCCAGGGCCGGTGCCCCCTTAAAGCGCCAGGTCAGGCCCAGGTATTGCTTGTCGGGAATAATGTCTTCCTCGGCAGAGAGCAGCCGCAGCCCCTCGCCGTGGTCAATGGTGATGGCAAAGGTCTCCCAGTTAAAGTTGATGTCAAACTGGCTGTTCAACAGCAGCGAGCCAATCCGCACCTGGGCGGCCGCCTCCAGGCCAATGCGGGTTTCTGCCAGCAATACCTGGGGGCTACCCAAGTTGAGCTGAATCCGCTGGTCGCGCTGGTCGTTGCGCAAAAAGGGGAAGTCAAAGGCGCTGGTGTTAAAGTCGGGATTGACCTGCCAGTCGTCGGCCCGCAGGCTGCCCAGGGCCAGCTCCGCACCCTGGCGGAGACTGTCTTCATCATCAAAATCCAGGGCCGGTAAGCCGCCCTCCACCTGACGCAGAAAGGCCGGTAGCCCAGGCCGGGTCAGGGTCCAATCCAGCAGGGCCAGGCTGACCTCGCGGGTGGGGATAAAATCCACCTTGAAGAGGGGATCGGCCTCGGCCTCGGCGTTGGGGTCTGAGTTATTTTGCAGTTCCCGCTCTATGGGGGCGTCCCCGGCCCCCGGCTCCTCGGCCCAGGCAAAGCTACTAGCGGCGGTTAGCAACTGCTCCCCTGGGGCTTCGGGATCCCCGGCGGCGGGCAGGGTGAGAATAAACAAAAAGCGGTTCAGAGTGGACGAGTCGGCCTCGGCCTTGAGCAGCACCGTAAACCGACTCTGGGCCGGGGTGGCAATGGCAATGCCGGGTAGGCGGTAGTTCTGGCGGCTGTCGGTAAATTCCCAATCCAGCCGCACCGACTCGATCGGGTCGCCCAGGCCCAGCCGCAAGGTGATGGCCGCCGCCCCCGATCCTCCCTCGGCGCTAAAGTTGGGGGCCACCTGTCCCAGCCAGGTGCCCAACTGGGTCGATTCCCAACGAATCGCCAGAAACTTGGCCTCACTGGCCAAATCGAGGAAGAGTCGCGCCGCCTCAATCAGTAAGTTCTGCGCCGCCACCAGCCGCACCGGCTGGGGTAGCTGCACATTCAGCGGATTGGGAAACGTCACCGACCCATCGGAGGCCACCACCACCGTCACCTGGGGTAGAGCAATATCCGTATGGGTGCGATTGGGGTCAGGCTCGTAGCCGCCGGTCACCGCTCGCATGGGCTCAAAGGTCGTCCCCCTCAGCCGCAGGGCCAAGTCCAGACTGAGGGACACGGTCACGGTTGAACCAACGAGGCTGGCGATCGCCCGCAGGGGTTGTTCTGGCACTACAAAGCCCAGCCCCTCCATGCCCGCCAGGCTGGTTTCTTGCTGGCTGAGGCTGGCCAGTTGCAGAGTCAACCGCTGCTGGTTAGGGTCAAAATCCACGGCATTGCGCAACACCTCTGGCCTTGGTGGCACCGAAGTCGGCGGTAGCCCTCCCCCTAACCAGTTGCCAATGCTGTCAAACCAGGCGTTGATGGCCTCGCGCTCGGCGTCGGAGATGGGTAAATCGCCGGTTTCGCTCCCCGGAATACTCAGCCGCACCCGGTCGTAGAGCGGGGCCAGGGCTGAACTCACGCCCTTGAGGGCCACGGGTAAATCGAGCAGTTCCGTAACCGGAATCGGGATTTGACGAGCCATGGGAATTCCTTAAAATGGCAGCCTTCTAAAAGGCCAGAGGCGCTCAAAGGGCAGGGCGCTTAATCTAATTTCAAATCTGGCAAAGAATCAAACTCAACCCTTAGGCCAAGTACCAGAAGAACGCATCAAAATGCGCGTGGCACAGTCCTTTATTCAGGTCGATGAGCCACGAAAATTTACCGCACCAAAAACCAGACTAACTAAGCGCTTAATGGCTTAGCCCGACCCAAAAATGTGATAGCTAAAAAGGCAAGCTATCCAGACAAAACGACCAAGTTTCAACCGGCTTCAGCACAGTCAAGCAAATCGACATCGGAGCCAAATCACTCAGCCAGCCCAAAACCACTCCACACGAAGAAACGAATTCATCGCGAAGAAACTCATTCATTAAAAACTGCAAACTTGAACTCAAGAATGGGATCCAGAGTCTATCGCGAGGGAACGAACAAGCTTATCAAAATCGCCTGAGCAGGCTTTGAAAGAAAACTGTTCTAAAAACTTTAATTCTTAGGATCTACGGGCATTTTACGGGTTAATTCGTAGAGGGTCAAACGAGTTTACATGTCTTTACAGAAACAATCCGGATTGGCTGAAAGCCTCTAAAATTCAGCTCCCAAAAATTCCAGTCGAGAATTTCAGGCGCAACTTTCTAGAATGATTATCAATTTGAGCAAAAAATGCCTGAAAACTATTGTGACTTTGTAGAAGCCGCCCCCAACTGAGCCAACCTTCCCCATTGCCTGGGCAAAGCATTAGCCTTAAACAATCACGTCCAAAGCCCTGTCTCAGCAAAACCCAGGCTTTCCCCTCTTCCCTCTTCCCTCTTAGTTCTTCCTTTCCTACCCCACCCTAACCGTCCCCTGTCCCCAAAAACCGTCGTACTTGATGACGCTCACATCCCCCAACACCTGGGTCTGGCAGGCTAGCCGCAGGTTGCGCTTGGGGTCGTGGGGCGGTAACGATCGCCGTCCCCTATCCTTCCAGTTCGCTGGCGATACTTCCCCCTCAATCTCCACCGTACAGGTGCCGCAGGAGCCAATGCCCCGGCAGTTAATCACCCTCGCCTGGCCGTTGTAGAGATCCACGCCGTTGGCCAGCAGCACCCGCCGCAGGTTAGCGCCGGTTTCACACTCAAAGGTCTTTCCCTGAACCGTTACCGTGGGCATGGCGTTTTCCCGTTATGCAAAAAATATGTACGTTTTATAACGCACTCCCAGCCGTTGCTCAAGCGGCCCAGGCGGGGCAGGTAAGCTGGTTAGTTGGAGGGTTATGAGGGCAAGAATCATGGCTGAGCAACCGGGGCGATCTCTGCAAATCTACGACACCACCCTGCGCGACGGCGCTCAACGGGAGGGGTTGGCCCTTTCCATTGAAGACAAGCTGCGCATTGCTCACCGTTTGGATGCTCTGGGGGTTCCCTTCATTGAGGGGGGCTGGCCGGGGGCCAATCCTAAGGACGTGCAGTTCTTCTGGCATTTGCAGGAAAATCCCCTCACCCAGGCCAGCGTTACCGCCTTTTGCTCCACGCGCCGCCCTAACCAGGTCGCCGCAGAAGATACCATGCTCAGCCGGTGTTGGCCGCTGGCACTACCTGGATTACCCTCTTCGGTAAGTCCTGGGATTTGCACGTCACCACCGGGCTGCAAACTACCCTGGCCGAAAACCTGGCTATGATTGACGACACCATCCGCTACTTCCGCAGTCAGGGCCGGCGGGTGATATACGACGCCGAGCACTGGTTTGACGGCTACCAGGCCAACCCCGACTACGCCCTGCAAACCCTGGCCGCCGCCGCTACCGCCGGGGCTGAATGGCTGGTACTCTGCGACACCAACGGCGGCACCCTGCCCCAGGAACTGGAGGAGATCGTCGGCACTGTGCACGCCTGGTTGCAGACGCTTCCAGCACCCCGCCCCCAGCTTGGCATCCACACCCACAACGATAGCGGCACGGCGGTGGCCAACGCCATGGCCGCCGTGGAGGCTGGAGCTGACATGGTACAGGGCACTATCAACGGCTATGGCGAACGCTGCGGCAATGCTGACCTCTGTACGCTGATTCCCAATCTGCAACTGAAGCTGGGCTACCGCTGCATTGCCCCGGCCCGGCTCGAAACTCTGGCCGAAACCAGCCGTTTTATCAGCGAAGTGGTCAACCTCGCCCCCGATGACCACGCTCCCTACGTGGGCCGCTCGGCCTTTGCCCACAAGGGCGGCATCCACGTCAGCGCTGTGGAGCGGGAACCCAAAACCTACGAACACATTGACCCGGCGGCGGTGGGCAACCGTCGCCGCATTGTGGTGTCTGACCAGGCCGGACTCAGCAATGTGCTGGTCAAGGCCCGCAGCTTTGGCCTCGAGTTAGATCGGCAAAACCCCGCCTCTCGCCAGCTGCTCCAACGGCTCAAAACCCTGGAACACGAGGGCTACCAGTTTGAGGCCGCCGAAGCCAGCTTTGAGCTGCTGATGCGCGAAGTTCTGGGTGCTCGGCCCCGGTTTTTGAGCTTCAGGATTTTCACATTAACTGCCAGCGCCAGGGGCACGGCACCGGCCACAGCAGTCAATCCCTAGCCACCATCAAAGTGACCGTCAACGCGGAGGATATTCTGGCGGCGGCTGAAGGCAACGGCCCGGTAGCCGCGTTGGATAGGGCGCTGCGCAAGGCACTGTTGAATTTCTACCCCGCCATTGCCCACTTCCACCTCTCCGACTACAAGGTGCGGATTATCGACAGCGGCGCTGGTACGGCGGCCAAAACTCGTGTCCTGGTAGAATCCGGCAATGGTCAGCAGCGCTGGACTACCCTGGGCGTGTCCACCAACATCATCGAAGCCTCCTACCAGGCCGTGACGGAAGGGCTGGAGTATGGCCTCATGCTTGAACGCGAAGGAACTCCCAACCTTGGCCTGACCAATAAACAGTTTGCGGGCGGACAAACCGTGCTCTAGACTCGCCGGTTTTCTGGATAAGCCGATTGTGGTAGTCTCGGCTAACGCATCGTTAATAATCGGGGGCATTGGCCATGAACGGAACTGGATGGCTGCCAGATTCGCCTGACACTAATGACTACACCCTAAAAACTGACAAGATTAACGCCCTGATCCGGCAAATTCAAATCTTAAGAGGCTTTGACGATTTTCTCGATGCCCTTGAAAAAGTTTTCGATCCACTGGATAAACCCGTGGATAAGGCCAATAAGCCTATTGCAGCCGTTGTTAATGCACTCTTTGGAAAGTCATCAACCGGTTCTACGGCTATCCCTTTGTCGGCCCTGCTCGGTAATTTGAAGCTTGAAGTCAGGGGCGAGAGTATCACGCCTCAATCTGCCATTGCTCGATTGCGTGGGGATATTGACGTTATTTTAAGGGGGTTGGCTTCTGGTATTGATTTGATCGCGGCTAGCCCTAATCCAACCGCTACAAATTATCAACCGCTACTACCACCGATTTGCTTTGAAGTGCTACAAATTTTTCGGGCTATTGGAATTCTCGATGCAAAGGAAACTGCTCAGCCCATAGAGTATGACTTTGACGATCCAGCATTGATAGCGGCTCGCCGAGTGCTTCATCTGGCCGCTCCTCTGGGTAAGCATGGCCGAGGTGCTGCCTTAGACGCAGAAATTCAACGGCTCAACCAATTGGAAGTGGCTGACTTAGATTTATCGTCCAAATCCCTTGACCATAGAAATATTATTCAAATTGATCCAGACACCATGTACAACCTGGTGGAAAGAAAACAACCCAATTATCTAGGAGCAAGGCTAACTAGACCGTCATCGCCTGAGCCAATCCCTCCCTTGCGCATTCCGCTTAACAGTAGCCTTTCCAGACAGTTGACCGAAAAATCAATTTACAACTATGCCTTACCCGATATCGTTGACTTGAGCTACTGGTGCTCTGAAATCAAAGATCAAAAGTCCTTTAATTCCTGTACCAGTCATGCGGTAACGTCACTGGTGGAGTATTTCCAAAATAGGCTGTCAGATCGACCCAACTCACCGAGCAAGCTAGCTTCACTATCAGCTCGTTTTTTGTATAAGGTAACTCGTCACCTAGGAGTGCGAAATGAAGCAAAGACTCTGGCTTTGAAAAAATTGCTAGAAACATCGCTAAACCTGTCAGAAAATGACAGTCCTGACAATCGAATTAATGCTTTCCTCAAGGAGCTAGATTCTCTAAAACTGGATTTCGCCGCTCAGAAGAAGAAAATAGACGAGAGCATGAAACCAGAGCACATCCAGGCTTTTTCAGAAAGTTTTTTTGATATTGGTGCCTCCATTCGCCAAACTCTAAAGGCTTTGCAGCTGTTTGGCATTCCTCCCGAAAAGTACTGGAGCTATGAGGTGGATGACTCAGCCTTTGATAATGAGCCACCCCAGTTTTGCTATTCCTTTGCGCAAAACTATCAGATGGTTAAGTACTTCAGGCTTGATCCACCCAGGGAGATGGGGCAGGATAATTCCGATAAAAGAAATGTCATCTTAACCCAAATTAAGGCGGTTTTGGCAGCAGGTTTTCCAGCCGTTTGCGGGTTCCTCTACGATCCTGAGCAGGATGATAAAACCGGCGAAATTGCTATACCCCCAGAGGCCAAAATCAACGAGTTCAAAACTCGCCCCAAGGAGGCGCAGTCATCCTCCGGCAGCTTTGCAGGTCATGCCGTTCTAGTGGTGGGCTATAGCGACATTAAAGAGGTTAAAGGGCAGAAAGGTGCTTTTTTGTTTCAGAACTCCTATGGCAAAGATTGGGGTGTTGGCGGCTTTGGCTGGTTACCCTATGAGTTTGTATTAAGGGGACTGGCCACCGATTGGTGGTCAGTGCTGAACTCTGAGTGGGTGGAAGTAGGTGACTTTGGTTTGGATTCATCCTGGGGTGATCAACAAACTCCAATTCCTAAACCTAGGCCTAGACCTAGATGATCCATAGACCAGAACTTAACTTGGTTCTAATCGCTTAAGAGTGTTGTAGCGTATCCTATGGCCGAAGAAGTATTGCGAACGGATCTAGACGTTTTCATCTCCTACTCGCGTCGGGATAAGGAATTTGTTCAGGTCTTAACCCATCATTTAGAGACGTGCGATCGCACCTACTGGATCGACTGGCGAGACATCCTACCCCTAACGGAATGGCGGCAAGAAATTCGCCAGGGTATTTTGGCCGCTAATAGCTTTTTATTTGTGATGAGTCCCCATTCTCTAATCTCAGATGAATGTCTAAAAGAGGTGGAGTGTGCGGTCTCAGTTAATAAGCGATTAGTCCCGATTGTCTGCCAGGATATTAGCGAGTGCTCTGTTCCTGCTGCTTTAGAAAAGATTAATTGGATATTTTTTTATGGTGCTGAAAACTTTGAGCAACCTTTTCAGGAATTGCAGCTTGCCCTAGACCGAGATTTAGATTACGTCAAAGGGCATACTCGACTGTTGAAACTAGCCGATGAATGGGACAACCAGCAGCGGGATGACAGTTTTTTATTGCGGGGCAGCCGGTTAGAAGCCACGGAAGCCTGGCTGTATCAAAAATTTACTCAATCCCCTGCGTTGACCCAGCTTCAGTTAGATTTTGTGGCCACCAGTCGCCTTACTGAAACCCAGCGGCAAAAGCGAGATATGCGGCATCAACGAATAGCTTTGGGAGCAACGGTGGCCACGCTCATGGTGGTAACAGGGCTGGGACTTTTGACCGAAGTTCGCCGTCGGGAGGCAATTCGGCAAGAGCTGTCGGCTTTGAATTATGCTTCGGCAACCAGTCTGGCTCTGGATAAGCCCTTTGAGGCTTTGCAACTGGGGGTGCGGGCCAATCGGCAACTGCAAAAATCCCGCTGGATTCAAGGCCCGCTACGAGCTGAGACGGTTTCTGCCCTCAGCCACGCTGCCTACCGGGTGCAGGAGAAAAATATCCTCGAAGGCCATAGTGGCCATATTTACGGAATTGATTTTAGTGCCGATGGTCAGCGCCTGGCCTCTGCCAGTCTGGATGGCACCGTCAAACTCTGGCAGCCTGATGGCGCCGTGATTAGCACCTTGTCAGGCCCGGATGGCGGCGCATTGTTAGACGTTAGCTTTAGCCCCGATGGTCAAACGTTAGGGGCTGGTGGGGCTGATGCTATGGTCTACCTCTGGAACCAGGCGGGTGAACTGCTGCAACGCTTGAGCGGCCATCAAGATTGGATTACCTACGTGCGCTTCAGCCCGGATGGTCAACGACTGGCCTCCGCTAGCGTAGACGGCACCGTTAAACTCTGGCAACCTGATGGCCTTGCCCTGGCTACCCTGCCCGGCAATGAAAGCATGGTGCTGTCGGTTAGGTTTAACCCGGTGAACCAAACCCTGGTATCGGCCAGTTTGGATGGTCGTCTCAACCTCTGGCGGCCCGATGGCGCGTTGATTAAAACCATTCAGGCCAGTACCGATATCTACGAGGCCAGATTTAGCGCCGATGGCACCACCCTCGCGGCGGCGGGTGCCGATGGTACGGTTACCCTGTGGTCGCCTGAGGGTAATTTGCTGAAAACCTTTGAGCCCATTGCCAGTGAAGGCTTAACCAGTTTGGACATTAGCCCCAATGGTGAATTGGTAGCGGCAGCTGGCACAGACCGGATTATTCGCATTTGGCGGCAGGATGGCACCCTGGTGACAACTCTGCCAGGCCATCAGGCCAGTGTGCAACACCTGGCCTTTAGCCCCGATGGCACCTGGCTGGCCTCCGCCGGGGAAGATCTAACCCTGCGCCTCTGGCAGTGGGATAACCCTTGGATGGAGAGGTTACAGGGCCATAGTCAGGCTATCAACGGTCTTGCCATCAATCCCCAAACTCAGCAGGTGGTATCGGGCAGTCAAGATGGCACCCTCAAGCTCTGGTCCTTGGAGGGAGAAGTTCTGCAAACCCTAGACACCGCCGCTGGCTGGATCAATGACGTGGCCGTTAGCCCTGATGGCCGCTGGATTGTAGGCGTCGGCCAGGAATCGGACACCGCCCAGGTGGGGCTGGTGCAGTTGTGGACTGCCACGGGCGAGTCTAAGGGCGTTCTGGCGCGGCAGGGCCAGTGGGTGAATGTGGTCGCCTTTAGTCCCAATAGTCAACTCATGGCCTCGGCAAGTGATGATGGGCGGATTCAAATTCTTGGGCTGGATGGGCAGATTCAGCAAACCCTTGAATTAGGCACCAATGTTTTAGGGGTTGAGTTTAGCCCGGATGGTCAGCTGTTGGCGGCAGCCGGGCTAGGCACCTTGAGAGTTTGGCGTCTGGCCGACTCAGAACTGGTCAACAGCTATGACGGTTCGATTAGCATTAACGACCTCAGCTTTAGCCCCGATAGCCAAACCCTGGTGTTTGCCAATAGCGATCGCACCGTTGGTCTCTGGCCCCTCAACGAACCAGAGCCCCGCTTTCTCGACAAAGCCCACGGTGGCGAAGTTAAGGCCGTTCAGTTCAGTCCCGATGGCCGCCAATTTGCTTCAGCAGGGCAAGACAACATGATTGGCCTCTGGAGCGCTAGCGGTGAAGAAATCGTCACCATCGGCAGCCATGATGCCCCCATCACTACGCTTCAGTTCACCGCCGATGGCTCAAAACTCGTCACCGGCAGCGAAGACAATACCCTGATTATTTGGGACTTGAGCATTCTCACCCCCGACCGGCTGGTCTCCTGGAGTTGCGACTGGCTGGCCGGGTATTTGCAGAATAATCCGAACGTGGCGGCGGCAGATCGCAAACTCTGCCAGGGCGTAGTCCCCTGGTCTGCCGAGCCATAGGCTGGTTAAAGCCCTACCGACAAGTTTCGTTTTTCTCTTTTCGTTCTTCGTTCTTGAGACCTCAAATGATTGGTGTGAGCCGATACCCGTTCCCACTCCTGGGGCTAGCTCCAGCGGTGAGCGCCATCCCACTACGGCAGCAACCCACCAGTGGATGGTGGTGATGGATAAAATCCTGCTGCTGGAGTAAAGCCTCCTGCGGTTTTCTAGGGCTCTGCAGCTAGCTGTTCCATTAGCCAAGTTATGACTCGACCATGGTTCATTTGGCGGCTAAGCTGGAGGGCCTGATCAAGCAGGGTTAAGGGCAGGCTGGGCAAAACTTGCGACTGGCGAATCTGGCGACTACCGAGGTTTCTACCGCAAAG
>JAAUUR010000529.1 GCA_012031045.1 Leptolyngbyaceae cyanobacterium SM2_5_2 | reverse complement strand
CTGGTTGTCAATGCCCACTTCCCCAAACTCGTTGACGATCACCGCCACCTTCTTGCCATGCTCGTAGGTGAGGATGCGGTTCAAGCAGGGTGGTTTTGCCCGCCCCTAAATAGCCCGTCAGGACGGTCACTGGCACAGTATCGATCGCGGTGTTGACCATGACGAATCACCAAAAAGAATGATAATCATTCCCAGTCTAATGCAAAACAGATCTTGGACAAGTGGCTTTGCCTTCGTTCGGTATTGATTTAGCAAGTTCCTCAGTGTTGCAAAGGATTGCACAGTAGCACCGAGGAACCGTTGTACTGATATGGGTAGTCGCGCTGTTGCTGACAGATGGAGGGGCAATCGATTAGTCGTCGGACTATGAAATGTTGTCAGAGGTTCGAAAAAGCAACTGCCCAGCTGTATACCTCTATTTCAAACCCATTTTCAAAGCTGCCTTTTGCCGGTCTATTGTGGATAAATCATTGTTGATGGCGGTGTGCCATTGCTGGAAACCGCTGCTTCCAGAGCCGTTGATTTGGCTTTCGGCATAAACCAGCGACCAAACTGGGCATAGAGGGCAGGAATCACCAGCAGTGTCAGGGCTGTGGAAGTGAATAGTCCTCCCAGCACGACAATTGCTAATGGCTGGAGGATTTCGTTGCCCGCTCCGCTGGCGATCGCCAATGGCAACATCCCCAAAGCTGAGGTCAGCGCTGTCATCAGAATCGCATTCACCCGTTCTAGAGAACCGTGGAACACCGCTTTTTTCAAGGGCAAGCCCTCAGCAAACTTGCGGTTGTAATTATCTACCAGCAGCAGGCCGTTGCGGACAGCCACCCCAAACAGGGTGATGAAGCCGATCAGGGATGCTACCGACATCACACCGCCTGTCAGCAGAATAGAGATAATACCCCCCACCAGCGCCAGAGGCAGATTGATCATAATCGCCACCGTCGCAGGTAACGACTTAACGGAGAAGAACATCAGCACGGCAATGGCGATCGCCGCCAGAATGCTATACACCAACAGATTGTTGGTCGCGTTTTGCTCTGCCTCAAACTGGCCACCGTACTGAATGAAGTAGCCATTGGGTAGTTGCACAGTCTCTCGAATCTGGGCCTGAATGTCGCCCACGACACTGCCCAAATCCCGCTCGGCCACGTTTGCCGACACCACAATCAGACGCGACACATCTTCCCGATTGACCACGTTGGCCCCCATGCCGTAGCCCACCTCCGCTACGTCGCCCAGGGAAATCAGGTCTCCCGTCGGGGTCGAGATAGGAATGGCACTGATAGCATCCAGACTGTTGCGATCGCTCTCCGGTAGGGCGACGGTGACATCAATCAACTGCTGATCTTCCGGTACCTGGGAGACGACCCGCCCATTCAGTGCCGTTTCTACCACGTCGGAGATCTGGGCCATCGTCAGGCCATAGCCTGCGGCGGCTGCCCGGTCGTACTGAATTTGCACCTGACGAATGGGCAGTTGGGGTTCAAGCTGCAAGTCTACAATTCCCTCAATGGGTTCGATGGTGTCGCGCACCTGTTCACCAATGCTCCGCAGTTCAGCCAGGTCGGGGCCGAAGATTTTGATAGCGATCGCACTTCGGACACCTGACAGTACCTCATCCATACGGTGGGAAATAAACCCGCCGATGTTAGGCGCGACTCCGGGCAATTCTAGAAATGCTTCCCGCAGTTGCTGAACACTGGCTTCCCGGTCTTTCAGTGCTGCATCACTGAGTTCGATATCGACGTGGGCCATATTTACCCCCGCCCCATCCGCATCGCCGGGGGAGCGCCCGGCCCGTACCTGCACCCATTCATAGAGGGGATTGTCTTTGAGAGAGTTCGCCAGAGCATTGCCTGCCCCGATGGTGATATCTAGGGAAATGCCGGGAAACAGCACCATCGAGTTGACCAGGGATTTCTCCTGGAACTCCGGCAGAAAGACGCGACCCAGCGAGGGGACAACCGCCGCTGATGCGACCAGAGCGGCCAGCGCTACGGCAAGAATGAGCTGCGGTGCCCGCATCGAAATCCCCAACAGCGGACGGTAGATCTGTTCCGCCAAGCGCGACATGAAAGTCCCTTCTTGGGGCAAGTTCTGATTCGCTAGCAAAATGGCGCAGAGGGCTGGGGACAGGGTCATCGCTACCAGGGTCGAGGCCATAATCGAGAACAGGTAGGCCAGACCCATGGGCGCAAAGATGCGACCTTCTACCCCGGTCAGGCTGAAGATGGGAGCAAACACCACAACGATGATGACCGTCGAGAAAATCACCGCCAGCCGCACCTGCACTGAGGTATCAAACACCACCTGGAGGGGATGTTTGGGATTGTCCTGGGCCTGGTTGGTGCGCAGACCGCGATAGCAGTTCTCCATATCCACAATGGAGTCATCTACCACCGAGCCGATCGCCACCACTAGCCCCCCCAGCGTCATGGTGTTGATGCCTAGCCCAAAAGCGTTCATGAACATCAAGCCAATCAGCAGCGACAGCGGAATAGCGCTGAGGGTGATGATGGCGGTGCGCCAGTTCATCAAAAACAGCAGCAGGATGACCGAGACAATCACCACACCCTGGAGCAGAGAACCGCTGACGTTGCGAATGGCGGAATCAATAAAGTTCGCCTGCCGGAAGGTGCGGGTGACCTGCACATCGGCGGGGAACGTCGGCTGTAACTCGGCGATCACGGCCTCTACCGCATTGGTAACCGTGGGCGTATCCACCTCCGGCTGCTTATTGATCATCAGCACCACCGCCGGTTGGCCGTTCAGGCTGGCATCGCCCCGCTTTAGAGCTGCTCCGGTCTGCACCGTGGCGATATCCCGCAGCAGAATCGGCTCACCGTCCTGCACCTTCACCACCGATCGCTGCAAGTCCTCAATGGACTGCATCTGCCCCATACCGCGCACCAGCAGTTCCTGTCCGCCGCCGATCAGGAAACCACCGGGGGGCGCTGGAGTTAGCCCCTGTGGCCGCAGCAGTGTACTTCATCGATCGACACGTTGAGATCCTGCAAC
>JAAUUR010000528.1 GCA_012031045.1 Leptolyngbyaceae cyanobacterium SM2_5_2 | reverse complement strand
GTGGGGCTTTCCCGTGGGTTTATGTATGCCGGGGCCGAGCGGTTGGCCGTGTCGCTGTGGGTTGTCAGCGACCAGGGCACCGCCAACGTGATGAGCCAGTTCTACCAAACCATGCTCAGCGAGGGCCTTTCCCCCCGCTGCGGCCCTGCGCGAAACCCAGCGCCAACTGTGGGAAGCCGGTGAAACCCCCTACCACTGGGCGGCTTTTACCCTTCAGGGGGAGTGGCGGTAGGGGGCGAGGCGGGGTACATGGACTTCGCGGATGCACCCTACGGAATACCTCGTATCAAATTCTGATACCTGACTCAAAAACTCTGTCATCCGCACCACACTATAGCCAGCACCGTAGGGTGAGCGTGCCCACCTAAACCCTGGCCAACTGAAGGTAGTGAGCTAGACCAGATCATTCGTGCCGTCCAGCGGCCTGGTGAGCCGCCCTTAGTCGGTATGGTTGTTCACGACTGCGATACCAACCCAGGCGCTTCGGGCGGCCCCATCTTTGCCCGCTTTGAGGATGGCAACTACTACATCGTCGGCCTCCACGCCAGGGGTGTTAATTTAGGGCGAGCCACCGCTACCCTGCCCAACGGCGTTACTACCAATGTGCTCAATGGCGGTGTGCTGGTCTCGCGCTGGGCCACCCAGGCCAGAGCCATGCTGAATTAGGGAACCGTGGGGCCATTCACGGTTGGTGGCATGTCCAGGGCAAGATAGCATAGAACTATGCATGAAGAGCTGATACAAGAAATTACCCAGCGCCTGGTTAAAACCTTTCAACCAGAGCAGATTATTTTGTTTGGCTCCCATGCTTGGGGGGTACCCACCCCAAATAGCGATGTTGATTTGATGGTAATTGTCCCCGACAGCGATTGCTCCTCCTATCAACGCGCCGTCATCGGCCATCGCTGCCTGAGCGGGCTAGGCATTGCCAAAGATATTATTGTCCGAACCCGCGCAGAATTTGACTTTTGGCAAGAGGCCCGCGCCTCGCTGGAGTACAAAGTGGCCCACCAGGGAAAGGTACTATATGACCGATGCCAAAACTCAACTGGTGCAGAATTGGCTGACTAAGGCGCAGCATGACCTAGCTTCGGCCCGCGTTTTGTCTACAACGAACCCGCCGCTTTTGGACACAGCAATTTACCACTGTCAGCAAGCGGCGGAAAAAGCCGTGAAAGGGTATCTAGCGTTTTGCGATCTCGACATTCCTCGCACCCACGATATTGAGTTATTGCTGCAAGAAGCTACCGCTTGCAATCCGGAATTTTCAGCCCAGTCTAACGCTGGCCTAGAGTTAACTCCCTATGCCCAAATATATCGCTACCCCGGATTTTCTCCGGATCCTGATCAGGAAGAGTTCGCGCGAGCGCTGACCCTGGCAGAAGAAGTATACGACTTTGTTTCCAATCTTCTGCCTACAGAGATGCGACCAGAATGAGTGACCATTCTGGATCCAGATAAGAGTTGACTTGGGGCGAGCCACCGCTACCCTGCCCAACGGCGTTACCACCAATGTGCTCAATGGCGTTGTGCTGGTCTCTCGCTGGGCCACCCAGGCCAGAGCCATGCTGAATTAAGTAACCGTAGGATGGGCAAAGGTCTCCGCCCGTGCCCATCAAACCCCGCAACCCATCACCCAAACTTCATATCCTCGTCTAAGGGGTTAAACAAGGCACTCCCGCCCCAATCAGACCCATACAGCCCCTACTAGACCTCTCCAGAAAAGATTTTTGATGGGCTTGTAGTAAGGGCTTCAGCCCTTATTCTGGCAATTATTGGAGAGGTCTACTGCCGAAGGGCGTGTAGTCACTACCGCTCTACAAGTTAAGCCCCAGGGTTCTGCCAGAAGCCTGGGGCTTAACTTGTCAACCCACCTGGCGGTAGCGCAGCAGGTAGCTAAACACCTCCCCCGGCTGGGGCAGAACCACCAGCCCGGTTTCTGGAACGGTAAACAACCGGCTCCACTCAAACGGCTCGGCATAGCGCAGCAAATGCAGGTGGTTGATCGCCCCCTGCACGCCCTCTTGGGAGCCGATGATTAGATGCTGCAAGCGCTCGCGCCCTGGGTGAGAAAGATCTCCGAGGTCTTGAAGACCTCGGAGATCTGGCTGCACAGCAACGTAACTCATGAGGAATTCCTCCAAAATAACGATGGGTAGGAAATCCCCAAAAACTTGGCCGCCCCGTACCATGTGCAGTGCAGGGCGGCCTAAGCCATAATAGCTTAGCCTCCGAGACTGGTATGTCAGACTTGGGGGTTAGCCGCTGGTTGGAGCTGCGAACTCCTGCCAGTGGCGTTTGACCAAATTTTTGGGATGCCAGACTGCCAGCAGACAGCCATAGCCGAGTAATATACCTGATCCGTCGCCAGACTGCAAGTAAAAATTGTTACGGGTTATTGACTGCAACTACTACGAGCCACCATTCACACCCCATAAACCTATGGGGTATGGTTAAAATGTTGCCACTGGCCCCAAGGTAGACCCAATCCGCAGGGCTAGCTCGGTGAGATTGTCGATTTCCAAACAAAAATGCTCGGCCTTTTCGCGGGGCACCCCGGCACATACCAGGTACTCGACCAGCAGGTTGTAGAGCAGGTCTTCCGCTAGCTGGGCCTGGTCGGGCCGACCCTGGCGTTGGTAATGTAAAAACTCATGACAACGCAGCGCCAGGTCATGATAGGTTGCATGGCTGGTTAGGCACTGAAGGCGACTGACAAGCATGGCTACCTCAAGCGGTAAATTGCCCTCAGTATAGTCAACTGGATAGTCAACTGGTCTACGAAAAATAGCTAGCCCAGATATCGCGCTTCTACCGCCATCTTACTGCCGGGCGTTTTTGGCTCAGGTGCCATCAGTTGTAATTCCACTGCGAAAATTTCTGAGCAACCTTGCCATCCTGCAGCGTCACTCCAAACTCTTTCCAGGCAAAATCTCCCCATTTGCAGGCCCCATCATCGGAATACTGCCAGGTTTGATAGTCAGCTTCGCAGGGGGCATTGCACAGCCTGTCCGCAGGGACTT